>NZ_CAURKP010000145.1:0-13457 GCF_963525155.1 uncultured Rhodococcus sp. | reverse complement strand
GTACGAGCCACCCCTCGGGTCGATGGGACGCACGGGGCCGGATTCCTGCTGCAGCAGCAACTGGGTGTTACGGGCGATGCGGGCGGAGAAGTCCGTCGGCAATGCGATCGCTTCGTCGAGTGCGTTGGTGTGCAAGGACTGAGTGTGGCCCTGGGTGGCAGCCATGGCTTCGACGCAGGTACGCGGCACGTTGTTGAAGACGTCCTGCGCGGTCAGGGACCAGCCGGAGGTCTGCGAGTGGGTACGCAGCGAGAGCGACTTCGCGCTCTTGGGATCGAACTTGGCGACAAGCTCGGCCCACAGGAGGCGTCCGGCGCGGAGCTTGGCGACCTCCATGAAGAAGTTCATGCCGATTGCCCAGAAGAAGGACAGGCGAGGTGCGAACTTGTCGATGTCCATACCGGCGTCGAGGCCGGCGCGGATGTACTCGACGCCGTCGGCGAGGGTGTACGCCAGTTCCAGATCGGCCGTCGCTCCGGCTTCCTGGATGTGGTAGCCCGAGATGGAGATGGAGTTGTACTTCGGCATTTCCGCGCTGGAGTACGCGAAGATGTCCGAGATGATCCGCATCGAGGGCTTCGGCGGATAGATGTAGGTGTTACGAACCATGAACTCTTTGAGGATGTCGTTCTGGATCGTTCCGGCCAGCTTGTCCGGAGTGACACCTTGCTCGCCTGCCGCAGCGACGTACAGCGCGAGAATCGGCAGCACGGCGCCGTTCATCGTCATCGAGACCGAGACCTGCGAGAGGTCGATTCCGTCGAAGAGCTGACGCATGTCGAGGATGGAATCGATTGCGACACCGGCCATTCCGACGTCACCGGCAACGCGAGGATGATCGGAGTCGTAGCCGCGGTGTGTAGCGAGGTCGAAGGCGACCGAGAGGCCCTTCTGACCGGCCGCGAGGTTACGACGGTAGAACGCATTCGACTCCGCGGCAGTGGAGAATCCGGCGTACTGGCGAATGGTCCACGGCTGGTTCACGTACATGGTCGGGTACGGACCACGCAGGAACGGCGCTGCGCCCGGGAAGCTGTCGAGCGGGTAACCCGACTCGGCGGCGGCCGTGCGGTCCGCACCGGTGTACACCGGCTTGACGTCGATGCCTTCCGGGGTGGACCAGACAACCTGCTCGGCGGCGTAGTTGTTGGCGTTGGCGCCCTCTTCGATGAGCGCCTGGGCCTGCTCGACCGACGGCGGTGTGGGTGCCGGAGACTGCGGGTCCTCGAGTGGGACCTCGGCGAAACTGCCGATCACGTGCTTGACCTCTCGTGTCGTCACTTGGAGCTTCCCGTCTCGATGAAGTCGAGCAGTTCGGTCAGAGCCGACACTGCGTCGATGCGGGCGGTGAGGAATCCGTCCGGGCGAGAATCGCCGGTCGCGTCGGCGACTGCCTTCTCCGGTCCTGCGAGCAGCACCTTGGCGATGCCGGCGGCGCGAAGTTCGGCGACGGCCGCTGCGGCGCTCTCGCCGTAGCGCTTGTCCGTGCCGCACAGCACCGCGACGGTGGCACCGGAAGCCTTGACTGCAGCGGAGATGGCCTCGGCGCCCACCTCGAGCGGGCCGGGGTTGACTGCGTCGATACCACCCGAAGCGAGCAGGTTGGACGCAAACGTGGTGCGAACGTTGTGTTCTGCAACCGAGCCCAGCGGCGCGAGAAGCGCAGTGGGACGGGCGCCGCCGGCGGCGAGGAACGCGTCCGAACGGTCACGAAGCGCTTCGAATGCAGCTGCGTAGCGGGCGACGGACTGGCCGGGCTCGACGGCTTCGGCGGACAGCGGCGTTTCGCCGAGGTTCGGGAACTCGTTGACACCGGTGACCGTGGTCTTGCGGTGTGCGATGTCGGAGTCGCGCTTGGCCTTGGTAGCGGCGATGCGACCGGAGACGATTCCCGCTTCGAGTGCCGCCAGATATCCGCCGGCTGCTTCGATTTCCTGGAAGAACTCCCACGCGGTGGCGGCGATCTGCTGCGTCAGGTCCTCGACGTACCAAGACCCGGCCGACGGATCGAGGACACGGCCCAGGTGCGACTCCTCGAGCAGGAGCAGCTGTGTGTTGCGCGCGATGCGCGAGGAGAAGGACTTGCTGACGCCGAGGGTGCCGTCGGCCAGTGCGACGTCGAACGGAAGAACTGTCACTGCATCTGCTCCGCCGACGCCGGCGCCGAATGCGGCGAGGGTCGTGCGCAGCATGTTCACCCAGGGATCACGCTGAGCCATCATCGCGGCGGAGGTGACTGCGTGCTGCGGCGCTCCACCGAAATCGGAAGCTCCGCAGACCTGGGCGATGCGTGCCCATACGAGACGTGCGGCGCGGAACTTCGCGATGGTCTGGAACTGATCGTCGGTTGCCGCGTAGCGGAAAGCCAACTGCGACAACGCAGCACCGATGGTCAGGCCGCTCTGGGCGGTGAGTGCACGGAGGTACTCGAGGCCGGCGGCGATTGCGGCTCCGAGTTCTTCGGCATCCCCGGCACCCGCGTTGTGAAAGGCCGTGCCGTCGACGGTGATCGCGTGCACGGTTTCCGCACGAGCTGCGGCGAGGGCGGCCAACTCGACTGCGCCTGCAAGTTCGACGTCGGCTGCGCCGGAGAACGAACTGGTCAGCGGCGCTGCACCGAGGTGAACTCGGATACTGCTGCGATCGCTGACACCGTCGCCGGCTTCGCCGCGAGCATCGAGGAGAGAGAAGAGTGCTCGGGCTGCATCGTTTGTCGCTGCGCCTGCATCGAGCGTGAGCGGTGCGAGGTCGAGAAGCACGCCCTCGAGCGCAGCGGCGAGGTCGGTGACCGGAACGCCGTCGGCGCCCACCTTCAACCAGAGTGCGCTGACTCCGTTTTCGAGGGCGTCCAGGATGGCGCGATTGGTCTCGGCCGCCGAAGCGGTTCCGAAAGCAGCGGAAACCAACCAACCGGCATTGACATCACGGTGAGCGTCGACGCCACGCACGTACGGAAAAGTGCCCGGCAAGCTCTGCTCGGGACGCTCGTCGCGTGGGCTGTAGAGCGGTGCGACAGTGACACCGTCGTAGGTGACGGTTTCGAGCAGTTTCTGTGGCTCGGGGCCCAGTTCTGCCGCATCGACTCTGCGGGACTTGGCGAGCACACCGGCTACGGAGCGCTGCCACTCCGCGTACGCCTGCTCGACAGCCTCGGCTTCTGAAGCTAATGACACTGTGTCCGCTCCCTCTCATTTTTTGCGTGAGCGCTTTACCGATAATCGGATTTGTTCGTTAGTTCTGTGATGCTAACCCGCGGTTGAGCCCAGATATCGTGAGGATCACGTCATGTTCTTCACAGGGCTGTTCGCGGCCACTTTCCGACCGGTCAGACGACGTGCAGATTCGGTCGTTCGTGCACGTGTGACCGGCCCTTACCTAGCGATTGTTCAGCATGTTTACGGGTTACCCGCGAGTTCGTTTCACTGGCCGGGACTGCAGGTGAAGGCCACTCCGAAAGCCTAGTGGTTTTCGTCACAGCGCCGTTTCATTGTCGCCTGGAGCACGTCGCTTTCCCGCCCCCGTGGCGATGTTCGACTCACGATTGCGGGTCGGCAGTCGGCCCGGTTCACCGTTCGCAGGTAGCCTTGTGACCTGTGATGGGACGCCTGCTGGACCGAAGATTGATCGCAATAGTCCTGGTAGTGCTCGCTTTGTTCCTCGCAGCCCTCCTCGCCCCACATCCCACGGTGTCCCAGGTACGCGAGTGGGCGGACTCGGTTGGCCCGGCGTTTCCCCTCGTGTTCTTCCTGGTTCATTCGATAGTCACCGTCGCGCCGTTCCCGCGCACCGTCTTCACGCTCAGCGCGGGGGTTCTCTTCGGCTCGGTGACCGGCATCGCCCTTACTGTGGCGGCAACGACTGTGAGCGCCGTTCTGGCCCTCTACCTGGTCCGCGCCATCGGCCGCGACGTCGTGTGGCAACGGATTTCGAGTCCGACGATCCGGCGGGTGGACGAGCGGATCGAAAAGCGGGGGTGGCTGGCCGTCGGCTCTCTGCGCTTGATCGCGTTCGTCCCGTTCTCGGTGGTGAACTACTGCTGCGGCATTTCGTCGATCCGGATCGTGCCCTACATCCTTGCCACCGTCGTCGGCATCTTGCCCGGCACTGTTGGGATTGTCGTTCTGGGCGATGCGCTCTCCGGCGAAGCCGATCCTCGTCTCCTGATTCTGTCCGGGATCTGCATTGCGATCGGCATCGCCGGTCTGGTGTTCGACGCTCGCCGTCAGCCTTCACCGGGCGAAACCATCGTTGACAACGGTCAACCTCAAGAGGTTGATTTGATTGAGTCAACCCAAAACGATTGACTATTGAAAGTCAACTATCTAGCATTGACTAATGTTCGTACTGACAGTGGATCAGCGAGGTAGCCGACGCGATGTCGACCGCGTCGGGGACATCATCGACGACATGGCCGATCGCAGGCTCCTGCGGCCGTTCGAGCGCACAGCGGGCGACGAGATACAAGCGGTGACCGACGATCCGGCGCTACTCGTCCTCGTCGCACTCGAGCTGATTCGGCGCGAGCACTGGAGTGTCGGGATCGGGATCGGTCCCGTCGAGCAGCCTCTCCCACGGCAGACCCGGGCCGGACGCGGACCGGCATTCGAAGCTGCTCGGATCGCCGTCGAGCGAGCCAAGCGAGCTCCGGCCAGAATTGCCGTCGAACAGGCGCCGGCGGATAGCTCACGCGACGAACTCGCCGCAGATGTCGATGCCGCGTTCACCTTGCTCGGAACGATCGTCACGAGACAGACGGAGGACGGACGCGAAGCCATCGCCCTGATGGACAGCGGACTCACTCAGGTCAGCGCGGCGGCCCACCTCGGAATCACCAAACAGGCCATGTCCAAGCGACTCCTGACAGCCGGGTGGCACGCAGAACTCGCCGGGCGCAGACTCGCAGAACGACTTTTGGTCAGACTCCAGCCCTAGACTGCTCACGCTCGCACCGGTACAAACTCGTCGACACAGCAGGGGGCTCGAATACATGGTCGTTCTGGCGTTGATCGCGCTCGCCGTCGCCGCCGCGGCACCAGCAGTTGCAGCGGCACTGGGACCGCTCAGTCGTGGTCGACTGGAAGTCCCCGAATGGGCGTCGTCCGTGGTGGCTCTTCCGGCGCTGGGTGTTGCCGCACTGGCATCGACCCGAACGACCCCGGTCACCGGTTTCGCTCTCGGGGCGACGCTTGTCCTGTGCGTACTTGCCGCCGCCACGGCCGGTGCACCGTTGGTACTTGCCACCTTCAAGATCGCTCGTCGCCAACCGGACGGGAGCCCGGCACCGGACGCCGGACCTCTTCGCGGCGGACGTGTGATCGGCATCCTCGAACGGCTCGCGGTGGCGGCGTCGATTCTTGCAACCTGGCCGGAGGGGATCGCGATCGTCTTGGCAGTCAAGGGGCTCGCACGGTACCCGGAACTTCGCGAACCTCACGCGTCCGAGCTGTTCATCTGGGTAACGTTGGTCTGTGTCCTGGGGGCGAGCGCCGTTTGCGGACGGGGACGGGCACCAAACACGTCGCTGTTGTGTGCCCGTCCCGATCAACGTTCGCTACGAGAGGCGCCTACCGGCGCTGGCCGCCCTCCGGCGGCTGATCCTGGTAGGGGTACTTCTGCTGGAATTCTTCGCGTTCGGACGGCAGCGGTAGCTGACCGGGCCAAGGATTTTCACTCTGCTGCGGCAGCGCGGGATCTACGAATCCGGGCTGCTCGGGCGCACTTTCACGGAGGTGCCTGACCGCAGCTGCCGGATCTTCGACGGGAGTACGTGCAGCAACTTCAGCAGCACGGACTGCTTCTGCGATAGCCGGATCGGATTTCGTTTCGAACCACTCCGCGACCTCAGCTGAATCGTCCTCAGGGTTGGGAAGATTCTCTTCGGCGGCCGGCGGCTCGTAACGGAAGACACCGTCCTGCCCCTGCGCGCCAAGCGTTTTCGCAAATCCCTTCAGTGCGTCACCGAAGTCGCTGGGCACGAGCCACACCTTGTTCGCATCGCCTTGCGCCATCTGCGGCAACGTCTGAAGATACTGGTATGCAAGCAATTCCGGAGTCGGCTTACCGGACTTGATAGCAGCAAAAACCTTCTCGATGGCCTTGGCCTCGCCTTGGGCCTGCAAGTACTTGGCCGCGCGGTCACCTTGGGCCCGAAGGATCTGGGACTGACGCTCACCCTCGGCGTTGAGGATCGAGGCCTGCTTGTTGCCCTCGGCGGAAAGAATCTGGCTCTGCTTGGCGCCCTCGGCTGTCTTGATAGCGGATTCGCGGTGGCCTTCAGCCGTCAGAATCATCGCGCGCTTCTCGCGGTCCGCCTTCATCTGCTTTTCCATCGACTCCTGGATGGAGGGCGGAGGATCGATGCTCTTGAGTTCGACGCGGGCCACTCGCAGGCCCCAGCGGCCGGTCGCCTCGTCGAGGACACCACGAAGCTGACCATTGATGGAATCACGCGAGGTCAGCGTCTCTTCGAGGGTCATTCCGCCGACGACGTTTCGCAGCGTCGTGGTTGTCAACTGCTCGACGGCAGCGATGTAGTTGCTGATCTCGTACACCGCAGCTTGCGGATTGGTGACCTGGAAGTACACCACCGTGTCGATGGACAGTGTCAGGTTGTCCTGGGTGATCACCGGTTGCGGTGGGAAGGAGACCACCCGCTCACGAAGATCCACCTTGGCGCGCACACGATCGGCGAACGGGATCAAGAACGTGAGCTGCCCGGACACCGTCTTCGAATACCTACCGAGCCGCTCGATCACCGCGGCTTCTGCCTGCGGTACCAGTGCTACCGACTTCGCGACCACCAAGATCACGAATAGCACCAACACACCGAGCACTATGAGTGCTGCCATTAAGGTCCCCTCCAGACGACTGCTGTTGCGCCGTTGATTTCCATCACCGTCACCTTGGTGCCCGGCGGGTACACCTCGGTGGTGTCGTACGGCCTGGCAGTCCACACCTCGCCGTCCAACTTGACCTGCCCGGAATGCTCGCCCACTTCTTCCAGAACCAGAGCGTGCTTACCTTCGAGTGCCTGTATTCCGGTCGGGGTCGGCGGCGGACTACCGAAGCGACGCAACATGATCGGTCGCACGCCCAGGACTAGGGCGGCGGAGAACACTCCGAACATGACGGCGTCGACCCACACCGGGAAGTCGGTGACAGCACTGACACCGGCAGTAGCGAGCGCCCCACCGGCGAGCATCAGCAGGAAGAAATCCCCCACCAGCGCTTCGGCCCCGGCGAGCACCAGTGCTCCGATCAGCCAAATAAGTGCAGCCACAACACCATCTAACCAGAATGTGTGACCCAGGCCGCCGCTACGTCAGTTCGGCTCGGTAACGAAATCGACAAGTTGTTCGACGGCACCGATCAAGGGAGCTTCCAGATCGCGGAAGCTCTCGACTGAGTTGTAGACCCGCCGCCAGCCCTCCTGAGGTGTCCCCCAGCCCAGTTCGCGGCAGATTCCCGTCTTCCAATCCTCGCCGCGTGGAATCTTCGGCCAGGAGGCGATTCCGACAGATTTGGGACGAACGGCCTCCCACACGTCGATGTACGGATGTCCGGTCACCAACACGTTCGGGCCGAGGCCCTGAGTCAGTTGGGTTTCCTTGGAACCGGTGACCAGGTGGTCGACGAGGACACCGACACGGCGGCCGGGGCCCGGCCCGAATTCGGCAAGCCGCTCACCCAGATTGTCGAGCCCTTCGAGATGTTCGACGACAACACCTTCGACGCGAAGGTCATGGCCCCACACCCGCTCGACGAGGGCAGCATCGTGTACTCCCTCCACCCAGATCCGGCTGGGCAGTGCCGTGCGTGCACGTAAGCCTTCGACTCGGGTCGAACCCGAAGCCGACCGTGCGGGTTTGGTGGACGCGGGCTTGGGGGCCGGGCGTACGAGGGTGACCGGTGAGCCGTCGATGAGGAAGGCCGCCTCGCGCATCGCGAACAACCGCGTCCGGGAGCGCCCGTCCTCGAGCCGCACGAAATCGCCGTCGTACGTGCGCTCGAAACCGACTACCGCACCGCAGAATCCCGTCGCCGCATCCTCGACGACAAGATCACGCTCGGCCGCCACTTCAGGCGTCACGCGCTTCTGTTTGCGGGTATGACCCGCAAAAATGTCACCGTATCCGTTGCCACCGCTCACGCCGGATCACGCTAGGTCACAACGCCGGGGCCGCGCATGTCGCCACGCCGAACTAAACTTCACGGTCATGAGTTCTCCCAGCGCAACCCTCACCGTGTGGGCAGCGTCATGGCTCGCCGGCGACGCTGCGCCCGACGACGTCATCGACGCCCTTGCCGCGTGGGCGCCGATGCACCTGATCGGCGCCGCCGATGCGGAAACCGCGGTCCGTCACGATCTCGAGTGGCCGGGAGTCACGGCTTCGGGTGTGTCCACCCTGCTCAGAATCACACGCTCGGAGGCTGCTGAAGTCCGCCTGGTCCTTCCTACGGCCGGCGATGTACGTGGCCTGCCCACCGGCACCGAGTTCGCGCGCGCTGCGATCGCAACGGGTGAAGGGATACAGATCGGCTCCGTCGGGAAGCCGGGAGTCGGCCTCGTGCCGTCGAAGGAAGGCCCGGACGTCCTGCGGTGGACGGTTTTCTCCATTCCCACCGTGGCGGGCAGCGCCGAATCGATCGGACTCCGTGAAGCCGAATACGAACTGCGCCAGGCTGTTCGGGACGCAGCGGAGGTGCTCGGCGGGCTTCCGACCGTAGCCACCGGAATGCCTGGGGGCGACGCTCGTACGCTGGTCGCCGAAGCGCTGCAGGCCCAGGCCGGGTACCGCTGGCCGTCGACACTGTCACCTCGGCATCTACAGGTGATCGACACCGCCGACAACGTGGCAGCCATTCTCACCGTGGCTGCGTCGGTCTCGACCAATCAGGCCCCGAGCGTGTCCACTGCGCAGAGGCGTGACGACCTGCTGCGACGACTGTGGGACGTCGTTCGCACTGCCCGTGTCGCGTCGGCGAACAGCGTGTCGATCAGAGCTTGAGCACGAAGTTCCGGCGCTTCTCGGCAAACCCGTTGCGGTCACCGAACATGTCGATCTTCATCTCTTCGAGCTCACGCTCCTCGTAGGGCTCCACCGGATCACGTTCCAGTCGAAGACGTTTGCGCTCCAGCATCGATTCCAGCCGATCTCCTTCGAGCAAGTCGGTGGCGACCTCGCGCAACCACGCCTCGAACAGATCCGGCCGTCTGGGGCCGATCGCGTCGACAAGTCCGATGTCCAAGGCTCGACGGATACCGATCGCACTGCACTCGGCCAGCAGGCTGCGGGCCTGCTCCTCGCCGACCCGAGCCGGAAATGTGTACGTGTGCAGTTCCGAGCCGAACAGGCCCATCGTGGCGTAATGAGGATTGAGAACCACACCGTCCCTGGCCACGACTACGTCGGCTCCAAGCGGGAGCATGACCCCGCCGGCACCGGCGTTGCCTGTGAATGCCGCCACCACAACCTGTTCCGTACAGGTGACGATCGCTTTCGCGATCTCGTTGATGGCTTTGATATTGGCCCACGCTTCTCCGGCTTGATCCGACGCTGCCTCGATGACGTTGAGGTGGATACCGTTGCTGAATCTGTCGTAGTCACCCGTCAGGACCAGGATCTTGGTGTCCTGCGCGATCGCCCAGCGGAGCCTGGCGGCCAGTCGCGCGCATTGCTTCGTACTCATCGCACCGTTGTAGAAGCGGAACGAGAGATATCCGATTTCGCCGTCGCGGTGATAGTCGGTCTCGGGGTAACGACTCTCCCAGACCTGTGGAACAAACACGTCCGGACGTACGACCGCGGTTGACGGAAGTTTGACATTGCCGGCGCCGACGAGCCGCGCATGTCCGATCCATACGGAGCCCGCACCGGTGGCGACACGTATTGCCTGGTGGAAGTACTCGACGATGGTGCCGGGCGCTGCATCGACGTGGGTATCGGGGTGCGCGTCGTAGACGTAGACCCGGTCGAGCCCCAACTGAACGGCGACGCCGGGAAACCCGTCGGCGGCGTTGACGGCGCGGACGATGCTCGACGCGTCTTCCTCCCAGCTGAAAACGCGATCGGCCTGTTTCATGCTCGGCCTCGATCGGGCCGAAGCCACGGGCCGCGCAACTCGGTCCGATGGGATCGCCTGGAAGTCAGGAGTACGGAAATGTTCGACGACCTCCGTAATGCCCTCCATCGCCGCGTCGGTGACTTCCTCGTTGTATACCGAGGATTTGGTTGCCCCGTTCCGGAGTTCGAACGTCCGCCAGGCCCACACCGCTCCGGCATCCAGTTCCTCGGCGGCCTGCAAAGCGGTCACTCCCCAGATCGGTTCGCCATCCGTTATCGCCCAGTCCAGCGACGACGGTCCGCGATCGCCGGGCGGGCCGGGATGGATGATGATCGTTGTCCACCGCTGCCAAACAGATTCCGGGACATAGGCTTTCAGAAACGGGCAGATGATGAGATCAAAATCTCCCGCAGACGTCGCGGCCAGCACTGCGTCCGCGTCGGCGACGACGGCTGTACGAACTTGGTGCCCCGCCTCGCGAAGAACAAGACCGGCCCGCTGAGAGAGACCGTTGTCGGAGGTGACGAGAAGAAGCACGCTCAACGGTGGCGCGGAAGTCGTGCGTGGGCGTGAGCGCCGGAACAGCGCCGCCGTAGCCGCTCGCAGACGGCCCCTGCCCGTTGTATCTGCGCGTAGCTTCGCCGTTGCTCCAGCGCTGGAAATAGCCACAGAAGTCGTGAGTGCGGCCGATTTGGGCATCGGTCTAACTTCGGGGGTCGAAACCATGGATTCCTGCTCGCATGCTCGGGTATCTGCAGCGCAGACCGAACTCCCCCCAGAGCAGGACCGACGCACCGATAGATTGATTGAGGTATTTAGGGACTTTATACCTACCGTCGGTTTGTTTCAATAGCTATTTTCAAGCAAACCGTTTGATCGATCAACCCACAGTCTTGTGATTGATCGCGATATGGCGGTCGATGCGAATATGTTCATCCAGCGTCGGGTAGCGCAAACCGGTGTCCTGGCTGTACCCCTGACGGCGCAACCAATCCAGGACGTCGCCCCAGAACCAGATCCCCCCGGCAACCGAGTTGTACGGAATCGGGAAAGGCGTAGCCGCCTGCCGGACCCCTCGCACCCACTGCCCGACAGCTTGCCGCGTCACCCCCGCGCGGTCGGCAATGTCCTGACGTGACACCAGATCGGGATGTGTCCGCTGGGGACGCACGCCTGCAGCCACCAACTGGTCCACCACGGTGATAGCCGTTGTCGCCGCTCGCATACCTTCCGAGGTGAGCGTCAGCAGCTGCAGCCCGCGCCGGTCCTCGACCCTTCCGCCCAAGCTCTCTTCGATCGCCTGCTCTTGCGAGACTGTCAGCATCTGAACGATGAATGTGAATTCGTAACGGTGATAGAGGTCTTCGGCCACGCAATGAACATAGCCGTAAGCTGCACTGTTTCCACATGGACACACCCGGGTCACGCCCCCGCACGCACAATGGGCAGATGATCGACGTGGACGACAGCCAGTTCGAGGACATGGTCAAGCGGGCGCTCGACAGCCTGCCACCGAAATTGGGTGCGGAGATGGCCAATGTCGCAGTGACCGTTCAACTCGAAGGTGGACGACCGGGGCTACTCGGGCTGTATCAGGGCATCCCACTGACCAAGAGAACCACCACGTACGCCGGCGTCCTTCCCGACCGCATCACGATCTACCGCAGGGCCATCTGTGCGATCTGCAGCACCGAAGACGAGGTGATCGAGCAAGTTCGCCGAACAGTGATCCACGAAATCGGCCACCACTTCGGGATCGGAGATCCCCGGTTGCGTGAACTCGGATGGTGACAACCGACTCATCTACAAGTCGGAAATCAGCTAGAGGTTGATAATCGGCGAATTGTCATGTCAGCTGTACCAAGCCCGCAACAATTGAACACTTACAGGAGTTCGCATGGTCAATTTGATCCAGATCGCCCCGAAGAATGCCCCGACGTTCGCGATGAGCCGACAGAAGGCCGCAGAACTGCTGGGCATCTCGGTCGACAGCGTCGCGTTTCTCCTCAAGTCTCGCTATCTCCCGGATCTGGACGCCGGTCGGTTGATCTCGATGGCCAACCAGCCCTGGTTGTACTCGGACGGCGACTTTCCCGTCCTTCAGCAGGGCGCATCCGAACTTGCCCCCAAGAAGATGCTGCCCGCACGTAAGTACATCGGCGAGAGCGCAATTCACTCCGACGCCGAATGCGTGGAGGCCAACCAGGGGCAGTGGGCGGGATTCAACGTCGACCATGTGCTCGGCGCCCGCTTCCTGCCTGTGACGCTGCGCAAGTTTCCGGTGTCGGTGCTGCAGATCCACGACGTCAACGACGACGACGAAGAACGCGTCTCGTTTGTCGCTACCCTCGCCGGGCGAGTCCGCGAACTGGGCGCGCCCGAACTCAACTACATAGACCCGTCACTGAGCCCCGAGGATCGACAGATCGTCGAGACGCTCCTCACCTCTCGCAGCACGTCCACCGTTCCCGGGCCCTGCGGAAAGCTCAAGCATCCGAACACCTGAGCGCCGGACCGTCAGCGGGGACGCTGAACGGCCGCGCAGCAATTGACTGCACACGAGAGACCGTTGGTGGTCGAGCCGAGCAGCGGCTCGACCCCCAGTCGCAGTGGCTGCTCGGCCTCGGCCAGTTCCCGAACGAGCGTGGGCACCAGCTGCGCGAAACGCTGATCGCGGCCGGGCGTTGCTGCCCGAACGAAATCCATCCCGAGTTCGGCTGCCTTGTCCTTGGCCTCGGTGTCCAGGTCCCACACCACTTCGAGGTGATCGGAGACGAAACCGACGGGGCATACGATCACGGCGCGAACATCTTTGGCGGACAACGTATCCAGGTGATCACAGATGTCGGGGTCCAGCCACGGAACCTGCGGCGGGCCTGATCGCGACTGCCACACCAGATCGAAATCCTCGACGCCGACGGCCTCGGCAACCAACTTCGCGGCCTCGGCGACCTGTCGACTGTAGAGGTTTCCGCCCTCTGCCGGCGGCCCTGCATTGCGGTCTGCGGCACTCGGTACCGAATGCGCGGTGAACACCAGGCGCGCAGTATCGCGAGTCGCTTCGGGCAACTCTGCGCGGGCCGCGCGCACACCGTCGGCGAACGCGCCGACGACCAGCGGATGGTCGTAGTACTGGCGAAGTTTTGTCAGCGTCGGTGCGCCGTCACCGACCGCCTCACGGGCGCGAGCGATGTCCTCGTGGTACTGCCGACATCCGGAGTAACCACCCCACGCCGACGTGGCGAACACGGCGGCGTTGCGGACACCGTCCTCGCGCATCTTGGTAACGGTGTCTTCAACCATCGGGTGCCAGTTGCGGTTGCCGAAGTACACGGGCAAATCCACGCCGGCTGCTGCCAGCTCACCTTCGACCCGTTCGATCAGGTCTCGGT
>NZ_CAURKP010000144.1:0-13658 GCF_963525155.1 uncultured Rhodococcus sp. | reverse complement strand
CATGTCTATGCGGTTCTGAACCTGTATCCGTACAACCCGGGGCACCTGATGGTGGTTCCGTACCGCAAGGTCGCGGCACTCGAAGACCTGACGCCGGAGGAGAGCGCCGAGTTGATGGCGTTCACCCAGCAGGCGTTGCGGGTGATCAAGAGCGTGTCGAATCCTCACGGATTCAACGTCGGCCTGAATCTCGGTGCCGCTGCGGGCGGTTCGCTGTCCGAGCACCTTCACCAACACGTAGTGCCACGTTGGGGCGGCGACGCCAACTTCATCACCGTGCTCGGTGGGGTCAAGGTGATGCCGCAATTGCTGCGGGAGACCAGGGGACTACTCGCCGGTGCCTGGCAACAATAGGTTGACGCATCCGGCTTCATGGCAGGATGCATTGCTGCAACGAGTTCCGAACCGGAACTCACGACGGGGAGGGTTCCTGCGGTGTTGAGCTTCTTCGGGCGCGCATCGGTGTCCAAGGTGACGGCACCTATGGGGAAGGCGCTGGTCAAGACCGGTCTGACGCCGGACTCGGTGACGGTGATCGGCACGGTGGCAAGCGTCGCCGGTGCGGTGACGCTGTTTCCGTCCGGACATCTGTTCTGGGGAACCATGTTCATCTGGTTCTTCGTCATGTTCGACATGCTCGACGGCGCAATGGCTCGTGCTCGCGGCGGCGGAACGCGGTACGGGGCGGTACTGGACGCGACCTGCGACCGCGTAGCCGACGGCGCGATTTTTGCCGGCCTGGCCTGGTGGGCGGTTTACCACGAGAACAGCAAGTGGCTGCTCGTCGCGACGCTCATCTGCCTCGTCACCTCGCAGGTCATCTCGTACGCGAAGGCGCGTGCGGAGGCGAGCGGGCTGACTGCGGACGGCGGGTGGATCGAGCGCCCGGACCGACTGATCATCGTGTTGGTCGGATCCGGCCTGACGGGTATGGGTCTTCCGTGGGCAATCCACATCGCGATGTGGGTACTTGCCGCCGGAAGCATCGTGACGGTCTTCCAGCGAGTGCTCGCGGTGCGCAATTCCCCTGGCGCCCGGGAACTTCTGCCGATCGCCCCGGCCGCATCGACGGTCGAAGGTGCGCCGGACACGGACGGCGAGGCAGAGAAATGAGCTTTGCCGAGCGTGCAACCGATCTGGGATACGCCGCGGGTTGGCGTCTGGTGCGAAGCCTGCCGGAATCGGTGGCGGTCAAGCTGTTCGACGCCGGAGCGGATTTCGCGGTACGCAAGGGCGGTCCCGAACAACTCAGGAAGAACCTCGCGAGAGTTCTGGGCACGACGCCGGAGGAAGTTCCGGATCAGTTGATCAAGGATTCGATGCGCTCGTACGCCCGGTACTGGCGTGAGGCGTTTCGTCTTCCGTCGATGGACCTGGTTGCGACAGGTAAGGCGCTGCATGCGCTGGTCGAGGGCCAGGAGCATCTGGAAAAGGCAATGGCTGCAGGTCATGGCGCGGTACTGGCGCTGCCTCACAGCGGTAATTGGGACATGGCCGGCGTGTGGTGTGTTCAGCAGTGGGGTGGGTTGACCTCCGTTGCCGAGCGGCTCAAGCCCGAATCCCTGTACGAACGGTTCGTCGACTATCGCGAGAGTCTCGGTTTCGAGATCTTTCCGCTCAGCGGAGGGGAGCATCCTCCGTTCGTCGAACTCTCCAAGCATCTTCGTGAGAACAAGATCGTGTGCCTGTTGGGGGAGCGCGATCTGGCGAAGAAGGGTGTGCCCGTCACCTTCTTCGGCGAACCTACTCGCATGCCCGCGGGCCCGGCGAAGCTCGCGATCGACACCGGCGCGCCGCTACTTCCGGTCCACTGCTGGTTCACTCCCGATGGTTGGGGTTTCAAGATCGACCCGCCGATCGACGTGTCCGGCGGAGTCGGCCCGGCCACGCAGGCACTTGCCGACCGTTTCGCGGTCAACATCGCAGCGCACCCCGCTGACTGGCACATGCTTCAGCCGCTGTGGCGCTCGGACCTCTCCGAATCGCGGCTCGCCCGCATGGAGGGTGAATGAAAATCGGCATGATCTGCCCGTATTCCTTCGACGTCCCCGGTGGCGTGCAGGCGCACGTGGTGGATCTGGCCGAGGTGCTGATCGAACGCGGCCACAAAGTGAGTGTGCTTGCGCCGTCGTCCGATGACGACGAGTTGCCGGATTTTGTGGTTTCCGCAGGTAAAGCCGTCGCGATTCCCTACAACGGTTCTGTTGCGCGGTTGTCTTTCGGCCCGACGGCGAACAACCGCCTCCGCAAGTTCATCGCGGAAGGTGACTTCGACGTTCTACATATCCACGAACCCAATGCGCCGAGTCTGTCCATGCTCGCGTTGCGTATCGCGGAAGGCCCGATCGTCGCCACCTTCCACACGTCGACCACGAAGTCGTTGGTGCTGAGCACTTTTCAGGGTGTCTTGGCTCCGTATCTCGAGAAGATCAGCGGCCGGATCGCAGTCTCGGAGTTGGCGCGTCGGTGGCAGGTCGAGTCCCTCGGATCCGACGCCGTCGAAATTCCCAACGGCGTCGATGTCGCAGCGTTTGCCGAGGCCGATCTGTTGCCCGGCTACCCGCGCGAGGGCGGAACCATTCTGTTCCTCGGTCGCTACGACGAACCGCGCAAGGGGATGGCCGTCCTTCTCGGTGCGTTGCCGGAGTTGGTCGAGCGTCATCCGGATCTCGAAGTGATCGTGGTCGGACGCGGCGACGAGGAGAAACTCCGCAAAGAGGCGGGCAAGTACTTCAAGCATCTCCGCCTGCTCGGGCAGGTCAGCGATGAGGAGAAAGCGTCGGCGCTTCGTAGTGCGGACGTCTACTGCGCGCCCAATCTCGGTGGTGAGAGCTTCGGGATCGTGCTGGTCGAGGCCATGGCGGCGGGCACTGCCGTCGTGGCGAGTGAGTTGGACGCTTTCCGCCGTGTTCTTCGCGACGGTCAGGCCGGCTTGTTGGTCCCTATCGGGAACTCCGATGCATTGGCCGAGGCAATCGATTCCGTTCTCGGTGACCCGGATCGACGACGCGCGCTGGTCAACACCGCGACAAGTGTTGTTGCCGAATACGACTGGCCGGTGGTGGCCGAACAGATCCTGCGTGTCTACGAGACCGTCACGGTTGGCGGTACCGGCGTACGCGTGGTGGGTTCATGACCTTCTCCGCTCTGACGATCTTCATTCTCGGGCTCGTCGCTGCCGTCGTCCTGGTCGTCGGACTGTGGGCGTACGGGACGGCGAACCGACTCGATCGACTGCATGTGCGTTCGGATCAGTCGTGGTTGGCGCTCGATGCGGCTCTGTCCCGTCGTGCCGCGGTTGTCCGCGCGGCGGCTGTGGACATGAGCGCCGACGACGCCCGCAGATTCGTCACCTTGGCGGACGCCGCCGAACGTGCGGATCGTCAGGATCGCGAGCTTGCCGAGAACCGGCTGTCCAATGCTCTTGCTGCCTATGGCACGACGTCGCTGCGACCTCAACTGGTCGCCGAACTGGCCGATGCCGAGGCGCGCGTGCTGATCGCCCGGCGGTTCCACAACGACGCGGTGCGAGACACTCTCGCGTTGCGTACGCGTCGACTTGTTCGCTGGCTGCACCTCGGTGGAACGGCACCGCTGCCTCAGTATTTCGAGATCTCCGAGCGCACCACCGCGGCGGCGGTGCCCGAGGGCATCACCGTGGATACGTCACGGACCTCTGCTCGCGTGGTGATGCTGGACGAGGACGATCGGGTGCTGCTGTTGCGCGGGCACGATCCCAAGATCCCGAACACTTACTTCTGGTTCACCGTCGGCGGCGGGCTCGAACGGGGCGAACACCTGCGGGCGGCTGCCGTTCGTGAGATCGAGGAGGAGACCGGATTCGTCGTGGCTCCGGAGAATCTGCGAGGTCCGCTCTGGCGTCGTGTGGCAATTTTCCCGTTCGACGGTGAGCTGATCCGTTCGGAAGAGCTGTTCTTCGCTACGCGCACTCACGGCTTCGAGCCGGTCTTCCAAGGCCACACGGAATTGGAGCAGCGTGCCATCACCGGCCATCGCTGGTGCAGCGCCGACGAGATCCGCCAATTGGCCAAGTCCGGTGAGCCGGTCTACCCGTTGGATCTGGCAAACCTCCTGGTGGAAGCGGCGACGATCGCGGACGGTACCGAGGATCCGGAAGTGCGTTCCATCCGCTGATCTTTCGGTCGTTCAGTGCTCGCGGGCAGTTTAAGGCCAGCAATGGCAAATTGGATACGGAATCGAAGGCCGGTTAGTCCTAGAGTTCTGGCCAGAGGCCTCCGAGCGAATGAACTCGTGTGTTCGCCGTGCCTCGTTTCGTTTGTCACGCCACTACTGCAGGAGTTTGCTGTGAGCACCCCCGACTCTGCCCCCACCACCGCCATCGGCACCGCCCGCGTCAAGCGCGGCATGGCTGAAATGCTCAAGGGCGGTGTGATCATGGACGTGGTCACCGCTGAGCAGGCCAAGATCGCCGAAGACGCAGGCGCCGTTGCCGTCATGGCACTCGAGCGGGTCCCCGCAGACATTCGCGCACAGGGCGGCGTCTCGCGCATGAGCGACCCGGACATGATCGACAGCATCATCTCCACCGTCAGCATCCCCGTCATGGCCAAGGCACGCATCGGTCACTTCGTCGAAGCGCAGATCCTGCAGAGCCTCGGCGTCGACTACATCGACGAGTCCGAGGTCCTGACCCCGGCCGACTACGCCAACCACATCGACAAGTGGAAGTTCACCGCTCCCTTCGTCTGTGGCGCCACCAACCTCGGCGAAGCGCTCCGTCGCATCAACGAAGGCGCGGCCATGATCCGCTCGAAGGGTGAAGCAGGCACCGGAGACGTCTCCAACGCCACCACTCACATGCGCACCATCCGCGGCGAGATCCGCCGGTTGACCTCGCTGAGCGAGGACGAACTGTACGTAGCCGCCAAGGATCTGCAGGCCCCGTACGAACTGGTCGTCGAGGTCGCCAAGGCCGGCAAGCTGCCTGTCACCATGTTCACCGCCGGCGGCATCGCCACCCCGGCAGACGCTGCCATGATGATGCAGCTCGGCGCCGAGGGCGTGTTCGTCGGATCGGGCATCTTCAAGTCCGGCAACCCGAAGCAGCGCGCCGAGGCCATCGTCAAGGCCACCACGTTCTACGACGACCCGGACGTGCTCGCCAAGGTCTCGCGCGGACTCGGCGAGGCAATGGTCGGTATCAACGTCGACGACCTGCCCGTCGGACACCGCCTCGCAGAGCGCGGTTGGTGACAGCAGGTTCGACGACCGGGCTCAGTGCCTGAAAGTCCTCACAGACGAAGGGGCGGCGGTTGCGTTGGCAACCGCCGCCCCTTCGGGGTGTGGCAGACCGATCAGATGCTGTCCGATACCTCGAACACGAACTCGACCTCGACGGCACTGTTTCGGGGTAGTTCGGCGACGCCGATCGCTGAGCGGGCATGTTGTCCAGCGGTACCGAAGATCTCGGCCAGCAGGTCGGACGCACCGTTGATCACCTGAGGTTGCTGCGAGAATCCCGATCCGGAAGCAACAAATCCAACGACCTTGACGACACGAACGATGCGATCGAGCCCGACTAAGGCATCGACTGCCGCGAGTCCGTTGAGAGTGCACAACCGCGCCGCCTGGGCGGCGTCTTCGACGGAGACACCTTCGCCCAACTGGCCGATGCACGTCGTAGTGCCGTCGACGAGCGGCAATTGCCCCGACGTGTAGACGTATGACCCCGTCTGAACGGCGGGAAGGTATGAACCTGCGGGGGTGGCAAGAGGCGGGAGGGTCAGGTCGAGTGCGGCGAGTCGTGCGGTCCAGGTACTTGCGTCGTTCATCGGTTCCTCAATGGGTTCTTTTGTCCGGGAATGGTGTTCGAGTCTGTCATCGGGAGTCTCGGCAAGTCCAAGTCGTATTTGCGCCCACCCCATCACTTTTGGTGATATTCGCCGTCGTCAGATTCAAAATGGTGTTCGAGTTGGCCACCTAAACTGTGTCGTATGTCGTCAATTCGTAACATCTCACTGGGGATACCTGTCCGTTCCGGTCACATACTCATACTCGACGGCACGGACTCTGTCACGGGGGAGAACTTTCATCGATTGATCGGTGGCGGTATCGAGTTCGGTGAGACGGCCGAGGCAGCGCTGCGGCGCGAGTTCGCGGAGGAACTCGGCGTCACGTTGGGAAGCGTCGAGTTGCTCGAGGTCGTAGAGAACATCTTCGAGTTCGAGGGGCGACCTGGGCATGAGATTGTCCATGTCTTTGCAGTCGACTCGGCTGACATCGATGCGTTTCCGCTCGACGTGCAACTCCGAGTCCTAGACGAAGGTAGTCCAGTCCACTGGGTATTGAGTGGTGGGTCCGACCGCCCCATCTACCCGGCCGAAGCTGCCCGCATTATCAACGCCCTGGTTCAGTAGGGGAATCCGTTGCCGGAACACGAGTGGCCGCAAAGGTTGCTCCGCAACAATTTTCGGTCAATCGGGATTGTTCGGACTGATTCCTGGAAATCATGGAGATCGAACGTATATTCGAATAATGTTGAGGAATGTTCGATGACGGAGTAGGAAGTTCGGGTACCGCAGCGCAGCTGTCCGGTGCTGAATCCGACTGCGCCCTCATCGATCTCATCGCCGAACTGCATGCGCGTGAGTCGATGCTCGTGGAACGGAAACTCGCTGCCATTGCCGAGTTTTTCGATCGTCGCAGCGCTGAACAGTCCGATGCCGGCGCGTGGTCGTCCACCGCGCACGAACTAGCTGAGGCCGAGCTCGGCGCAGCGTTGACCATGGGCCGTTCCGCGGCGGGAAAGTTGATCGGTCTCGGCTTTTCTCTCAAGACTCGCCTCCATCGCACGCGTGCCGCCATGGCGCGCGGAGAACTGGATCTGTATCGAGTCGGATTGATCGAGTCCGCTACAGCCAACGTCGATGACGATTTGATAGACGCGGTGGAACGGCAACTCCTCGAACAGATTTCAGCACCACCGATACACGGCGGTACCGGCCTGACCGGCCGCCGATTGACGGCGGCCATCGACCGTATCGTCGCCGTGGTGGATCCGGAGGGGATGCGCGAGCGTCGACGCCGCGCCCTCGCTGACCGGTTCGTGGGTGTGAGTGCTGCCGAAGACGGAATGGCGCGGATTTTGGGGAGCATCCCGGCGGAGGACGCACGGGCTTTCGATAGTCGGTTACGTGAGTTGGCGATGTCGGTGTGTCGACACGATTCCCGTAAGTACGAGCAGAGACGAGCCGACGCATTGGGAGCGTTGGTAGCCGGGTCGACGATTCTGCCGTGCGATTGCGGCCGGGCCGACTGCCCACAAGACCGTAGCGGGATTGTTGTGGTGCGTCGGCCGTTGGTTCACGTGGTCATGCTGGAATCCACGCTTCAGGGCGGTGACGCACCAGGTGGAGACGAACCCGCTCATCTCGACGGTTATGGCGTGATCAGCGCAGAGCATGCGCGTGACATCGCCGCGGGTGCGCTGATTCGGAATGTGAAGGTACCAGCCGACGCCGCGCTCGAGGCTGCCGGTATGGGCGAGCCAGTACCTTCGCCCGTCGTTCCTTCTGCGTTCGTGTACCGCCCGGGCGCTGTCCTCGACACCTGGGTGCGGGTGATCGCAGGAAGCTGTCAGTGGCTGCACTGCGATGTCGCGGCATGGAATTCCGATCTCGATCACACTGAACCCTTTGATCATCGCGATCCCACTCGTGGTGGAAAGACGGTGGCCTCGAACTTGAGTGCCTATTGTCGAAACCATCACCGCCTCAAGCACTCCGGTCAGTGGGTGCACACCTCGAACCCGGACCGCAGCGTCATGCTGACCTCGCCGACCGGACATTGCTACCGAACGAGGCCGTCAGGTCTGCTGGCGGGAAGGCTCGAGCCTGTACTGCCCGAGGGTGGTCGGCGTCGGCGCACACGTCTGGAAAACAAGGCCGCTCGTGTGCGGGGTGAACGCCGGCGGCAGCGGTTACGAATGCACCTCCGAATGAAGAAGAAGGCCCGGAGGAGGACCTTCGACGGCGGAGGCGATCCACCCCCATTCTGAGTAGGGCGGCATGCAACTCCATGATTTTGTATGCCCACTTTGGTGGCCGGGGGTGCGTCAGGCATTGTGTGAAGGTCGGTAGACGTCGGTACACGGGAAGATGTGGAGCATCGATGGCGAGGATCGAAGAAATTCTGGAGTTGGAACGCCTCGAGCGGGACATCTTTCGAGGAATCATCGCGGAGACCACCCTGACCCGCACTTTCGGCGGCCAGGTCGCCGGACAGGCATTGGTGTCGGCGGTACGCACGGTCGATCCGGCCTACTCGGTTCATTCGTTGCACGGATATTTCCTGCGTCCGGGAAATCCGATGGAGCCGACGGTTTTTCTGGTTGATCGTGTTCGGGACGGTCGATCGTTCGCGACCCGCTTGGTCACCGGAATTCAAGACGGGCAAGCCATTTTCACGATGTCGGCGTCCTTCCACGTCCAAGACGAAGGCATCGAGCACCAGGACGAGATGCCACCCGTTCCTGACCCCGAGACCTTGGCCATCGCCCAGGATTCGGAGGATCCCGAGACTGCGTGGCTGGCGCGTGAGTGGTCCGATTGGGACCTTCGAATGGTGCCGAAGGCCGACATCGACAAACGTCCGGGCGCTGCCGCGCAGCAGCAAGTGTGGTTCCGTTCCCGCGAGGCACTCCCGGACGACCCGGTATTTCACGTGTGCACGCTTGCCTACATGAGCGACATGACGCTGCTCGGATCTTCCCGCGGCCCCCACATGGACGTCGCCATGCAAAGCGCTTCGCTCGATCACGCCATGTGGTTCCTGCGGCCGTTCCGCGCCGACGAGTGGCTGTTGTACGACCAGACGTCGCCGTCAGCGGGCTTCGGTCGCGCACTGACGCAGGGACGAATCTTCGACAGCCGAGGAAATATGGTTGCTGCAGTCGTCCAGGAGGGTCTGACCAGGCTGTATCGCCCGAAGTGAGGTCGGCCGACGTGAGGTCGGCCGACGTGAGAACACTCGCAGTGAGACCTTCACTGGCGAGACCGCACCGCAGGCCGGGCCGGATGGTCGTATCTGACCTCGAAATCGACCTCCTCGGACACTTCTGATCGGTGTTCGAGGAGTGCCTCGACGGTCCACAGATCTGCCTCCGGTGTGTGCCGCCGCATGGCAGGTTCGCTCATGTCCAGGCGGACGCTGACGTCGAACTCCAGCCCGCGCCCGAGCAACATCGGACCGGCGATCACGATGACCGCGCGCTCATGGACGGGGATACGGGTCGAACGAGCCGATCGATCGGTGGGTTCGTCCCAGAGTTTCGGCAAGAACGCCCGTTTGGTGCGGGCTGCGGTGATCACTTCACGATCGAGTGCCGGATAGTCGAACCAGATAGTGCGGTAACTCAGCGCATCCTCGTGGCCGAACTCGTATCGCAGCGAAGCCGGCCGCACGTAGTCGTGCAGTGACACAACAGCACTCGGCCTGTTGCGCGACTCGACGGCGGTGCCGACCAGTTCCGCGAGCCGAGACGGCTGTGCACAATCAGGTCCGTCGATCGCTACTACCGCCACCGACGGAAACGATCCGCTCAGCGTTGCAATCTGCTCGGCCAAGGCGAGGGGACTGGACGGGATGAATGTACTCACGCCCACCATGGTGCCGTGCCCGCTCGCCGAGGCGATATTGTGAACCGTCATCGCGCCCAGTGCGGCGGTCTATGTTTTCGGAGGACTCATGGTTGGTATCGAGGAGATCCTCGCGCTCGAACACCTGGAGAAGGACATCTTCCGTGGTGCGGTCCATCCCACCGCACTTCAACGGACGTTCGGCGGGCAGGTTGCCGGGCAGTCGTTGGTTTCTGCCGTGAGCACCGTTGACGAGAGCTACCACGTGCACTCGTTGCACGGATATTTCCTGCGCCCGGGCAATCCGAAGATTCCGACGGTCTACCTGGTGGACCGCATCCGCGACGGGCGCTCGTTCTGCACCCGCCGGGTGAATGCAGTTCAGGACGGCAAGACGATCTTCACGATGTCGGCCTCGTTCCACGTCGACGACGAAGGTATCGAGCACCAGGACCGGATGCCCTCCGTTCCGGCGCCGGAGGACTTGCCGGACGCGCAGACCGTTCCGAAGTTGGCTGAATCGCAGTTCTATCAGGAGTGGAAGAACTGGGACATCAGAATTGTGCCCGCTGAGCAGAGCGCGTCAGCGCCGGATCTCGCCGCGCAGCAACGCGTGTGGATGCGCTACCGCGAGGCTCTGCCGGATCGTCCGTTGCTGCACATCTGCACGCTTGCGTATCTCAGTGACATGACCCTGCTCGGAACTTCGAAAGTCCCGCACCGCGGCGTGAAGACGCAGACTGCTTCGCTCGATCACGCGATGTGGTTCCTGCGTCCGTTCCGGGCCGACGAGTGGTTGCTCTACGACCAGACATCGCCGTCGGCAGGTTTCGGTCGCGCGCTCACTCAGGGGCGTATCTACGATCGCGATGGCAACATGGTGGCAGCGGTGGTTCAGGAGGGTTTGACGCGTCTCGAACGCGAACCCGACAGCCATGAGAGCAAGAACAGCCGTGAGAACAAGACAGGAACTGTGTGATGACGCGTCCGTTGATCGGTGTACTCGCCCTCCAAGGTGATGTTCGCGAGCACCTTGCTGCACTTGATGATTCGGGTGCGGATGCCGTGGGTGTCCGACGGCCGGAGGAGCTGGACAAGGTCGACGGAATCGTGATTCCGGGTGGCGAATCCACCACCATGAGCCGGCTTCTGCAGGTGTTCGAACTGTTGGATCCGCTGCGTGAGCGTCTTCGCGGGGGGCTGCCGGCCTACGGTTCGTGTGCGGGCATGATTCTGCTGGCGAGCGAGGTACTAGACACCCGGCCGGACGCCGAGCATCTCGGCGCCATCGACATGACGGTGCGCCGCAACGCTTTCGGTCGGCAGGTCGATTCTTTCGAGTCCGACCTGGAGTTCGAGGGCATCATCGGTGATCCCATTCGCGCTGTCTTCATCCGCGCGCCGTGGGTGGAGCGAGTTGGGCCGGGCGTTGAGGTCCTTGCGCAGGTTCCCGCCGCCGCGGGGGAGGCCGCGGGCCGGATCGTCGCGGTTCGGCAGGGCTCGGTGATCGCCACTTCTTTCCATCCCGAGGTTACCGGGGACCGTCGAGTGCACGAGATGTTCGTCGATCTGGTTCGCGGATAACTGGAGTAGTCAGCCTCGGCCGAACCTACAGCTCCAGTTCGCGGGCAAGGATCGCCGCCTGGACGCGTGAGGTGAGGTGCAACTTCGACAGAACTCGCGACACGTGCGACTTCACCGTCGGAGCACCGACTCCGAGTTCACGCGACAGTTCGGCGTTGGACATACCCGTCCCCAACAGCGCGAGGACCTCGCGTTCACGGTCGGTGAGCTCGCTCAATCCCAGCGGTTCGGTGGGTTTGGGTGCGCGCTGCACGAACTCGCCGATCAGGACACGCGCCGCGCGCGGAGCGAGCACTGCATCTCCGGCCGCGACGTTGCGGATAGCGCTGGTCAGCTCGTCCGCGGTCGCAGTCTTGAGCAGGAATCCCGAAGCACCGGCGCGCAGGGCCGCGAAGACGTATTCGTCGAGGTCGAAGGTGGTCAACACCAGAACCCGGCTGCGGGTCGTCCCGATGATCTGACGCGTCGCCTCGATGCCGTCGGTGCCTGGCATCCGGACGTCCATGAGTACGACGTCGGGTTGATGCGTGCGGGTGACGGTGATCGCCGACGCTCCGTCACCGGCTTCTGCGACGACATCGATGTCGTCGTGCTGCCGCAGGATCATCGCGAGTCCCGACCGGATCGCGGCGTGGTCGTCGACCAGGGCGACGGTGATCACCGATCCGTTCCGTTCGGCGCGGGGACCGGTATCTGTGCGCATACCGTCCATTCTCCGTCGACCGGAAGTGCGTCGAGTGAACCGCCCAGCAGTTCGGCGCGGTGACGCATGTTTGCAAGTCCGTGCGTTCCCGCCCGAAAACTGGATGTGTCGCGACCGATGGGGTTTCGGATCTCGATCTGTAATGCATTGTGCTGGAGAGAGATCGACATCGAGATCGGTGCACCAGGCGCATGCTTGAGCGCATTGGTCAACGCCTCCTGGGTGATCCGGTACGCCGTGTGATCGACCACGCTCGGCAGGTCGGCAGTATCGATGTCGATCGCAACGTGCACGGCGGCGCCGGCTGCCCGAACTGCGTCCAGGACGACGGGCAACTCGGTCAGCCGCGGGGGAGAGGAACGCGGGTCCGGGGTCTCGTCGTCCCCGGCGTGGAGCAGTTCGATCATCGACCGCATCTCGGAAAGGCCCGCGAGACTGCTCGATCTGATCGCTCCGATCATCTCCCTCAATCCGTCGTCTGGTTGGCCCCGTTCACCGGAGAGAGCTGAGGTGGACAGTGCCGCCTCCGAATGGATTGCGATGGCGGAGAGGTGGCTTGCGATGACGTCGTGCAGATCGCGCGCCATGGTTGCTCGTTCGTGAGCGACTGCGGCCTCGCGGTCCAGAGTGGCGAGTGCTTCGTGGACTCTGGAACGCTCGCGTTCGGCCTCGGTCAGTTCGACTTGTCGACGGATGACCAGTGCCCACCACACCGGTGTACCGAAGAACAGAGCGGTCACCACGCCTGCCCCAGCCGCAGCGCGGACGTCCTGGGTGGACAGGTAGACGAGTGCGGTGAGCGCGGCAACCGTCACCGCGGTCAGAGAACACACCACTCGGCCCAGCCGCGCCGTCCCGTACAGAACTGCGGCGTAGGTGAGATCCGAGAGGACCAGCCACATCGGCAGAGTGGGTCCCAGGGCAGCGTCGACCGCGACGATGACGGCCCCCGCCGCCAAAGCTGTTGCCGGACGCACCCGCCGGAACGAGTCGATCGCACACAGCAGAGCCAGCATCCCGATCCGAACCCCGGCGGGAACGTCGGCGACACCTCCGACATCGGTCCACATTTGGTACAGGCCGACCAGGTAGAGGAGTACCCCGATCGCGAACAGGCCGAAGGCGATGAGCGGATCGTTCCACTTGCCGACACTCCGACTTCTGGTCACCACAGACTTATCAGAGCACATCGGGGCGCCTGACTTGTCATACCAAATGATGAGGTCGGCGTTGTTCCGATGGCTGATGTGCGGATTCGATAGAGAAGACAGGCTCGACGTATGAAAATTCGCTTCGAGTTGATGATCGGCATTCTCTTGGTCGTCGGTGGCGGCTGTCTGTGGCTGTTCGCGCGTGACGCCGAGTTCTTCTGGTTTCGCGGCGGACCACTCGGCGTGATCCTCGCGATCATCGGTGCCTTCGACATCGTGAATGCAGTCCGAACGAGGGAGACAGCGATACCCGAGCGCCGAAACGACTGACGTGGAACTCGTCCTGCTCACCACGCTGGGCGGGCTCGCCCTGCTGGACAGTACGAGCATCGGAACATTGGTCGTCCCGGTCTGGATGTTGTTGATGCCGGGACGACCGCAGGTTCGCAGGCTGCTGACATATCTGGTGGTCATCACGACGTTCTATTTTGTTGTCGGGGTGGTCGTCTGGACGACGGCACGGGTAGGCATGCCAGTCGTCGCCCCGCTACTCGACACCCCCGCCGCCCGCGTTGCGCAGTTGATTCTCGGTATCGCGTTGTT
>NZ_CAURKP010000143.1:0-13689 GCF_963525155.1 uncultured Rhodococcus sp. | reverse complement strand
TGACAGCTAACAGCACATAGGCGCGGGCTTCGGGATGAGGTGAGCTCCGCGCGCCCGGATATTCTTATCCGGGCCGACCCCGACCCGTCGGGTGCGGCAAGGCCCCCATAGCCCAATTGGCAGAGGCAACGGACTTAAAATCCGTCAAGTGTCGGTTCGAGTCCGACTGGGGGCACCAAGTAGATCCGCCTGCACATGCAATCGAAAAACCCCGCTCGTCCTCTTCGGACGGGCGGGGTTTTCCGTGGAGCAACGACTGACCACCAAGTGGCTACTGGGCCCAGACGGTCGTCCCGGCAGGAGCATTCAGCGTGTTGACGAGATCGATGCCGGCTACGACAGCCGCGCCGCCGCCGCCGAGGATCGTTCCGGCGACACCGCCGATTCCGGCGCCTGTTGCGAGGCCACCCAGGCACAGTGCCGCGGCGACGGGGAGTCCGACGATGGTCAAGCCCAGCGGAGCGCCGACAGCGCAACCGATTCCGGCGCCGACGATGGTGCCGAGCAGGCTGCCGACCTGAGTGCCGAGTCCGAGTTGGCTCTGGAAGTGCGCAATCGCCCGATCATTCTCCTCGGGCGAGGCGACGGGCGTCCATTCCTTTGCCGCAGGCGCACTCTCGGGTCGAGGTGTTGCCTTCGCCGAATCGGTGATCGGTGTCAGCGTGAGGGTCTTACCGTCTTCACTGATCGTGCGATCGAAGGGGAACTGTAGATCCCCGAGGTTGTATGCGAGAGGCAGGGAAACAAGGTCGGCTCCCTTGCTGTCCTGCAAGACGACGGACTTGCCGTCGCCGGATACCTTGAACAGCCCGGCGTCGATGGTGGTGACGATCGACTTGTCGACGACCTTCGCTTCGTAATTCACGTCGGTCGACGGATCAGCTGATGCGATCCCTGTTGATGCTCCGACTGCAGCGACCGCTAGAGCAGTCACTGCCGCCTTCTTGAAGAAACCCATAGTTCAACCCCGTGCTCGCCTGCGTGTGCTCGCAGAAACTCGACAACTTCGGACATTGGTAAACCCCCGACAAAGCCTTCGTATTAAAGCAGACCGAAGTGACGGAAGGGATAGTTGCGCTCGGGCCGACCGGAAGCGGCCGGTGTAATCGAATGTGCAGCGTGCAGTACCAAGTTGTCGAACATGTGTGCGAAAATGTGGAGATGCGGTTGACCGAGCAATCCCCGGACTGCTGCCCCAACGGACACCGGCTCACGGCGAACACATGCCTTGTCGGTTGGGAGGTCTGCGGGTGTGCCTCGACGGAGAATGGCGGACACAGGACCCATTACTGCAGGCGATGTGGTGAAACTGTCCGGACGCCGGAGTGCGTAGGCGTGAATCCGCAGAAAAGTCGGTGGAGTTGAAGTGCTGTTACGTTGTGTTTCAAAGAGATTCGCGAGAGCCTCACCCGGCGGATCGGTGCCGGGTGAGGCTTGTGGATCAGGTAGGCGGGGCGACGGGTGCGTCGCTGCTTCCTCCCGAGCTCCCGCTCGACGAGCCGGTGCCGAAAAGTAGGCCGAAGAAGCCGGAGATTGCGCCGAAGAAATCGAACATGGGCGAGCCTTTCGAGAGGACGAATGCGGTCACGACAAGTGGCCGACTTGTGGTGGTGTTCAGAGAAGTTCCGTCGACATTGACGGCAATGGCGTCGGACGAAGGCCGACTGCCGGATGAAATGTACGATTCGTCCCGGTTTGATACAAGTCTTTCCCGAGTAACAGTTACTTGAGGCTTAAATTATCGGGGGTGCCTGCCTGATCTGGGGTGCCCTGCCTGCTTGGGTGGGGCAACCAGGCAGGGCAGTGGTTGGCCGTCCCTCTCAATACCGACCTACCGCGAACCATCGGCGTTGAAACTACCCACAGTTCGTGACGTGCGCCACTTACGTACCGGTACCTTCGTTAGCCGAGGTCGGACGTTGTGACGAAGGCGGTCGTCGACGTCCCCGCGGGGACGTGGTTCATCGAGAAATCGCGGTCCCGATCAGGGTTGACGACGCTTGCCAACAGGAGCATGGCGGCGACAAAGAGAACTCCTGCGGCGAGGTAGGCGATTCTCACGGGCAGGCGCGGGCGTCGATCTGAATTCGTGGACATTCACGTTCTCCATCGGTGCATGTTGGACGAACGCTTAGTTTAACGATCAACTAATGAAAGGGCGCGAACAGTGACGCAAGATACGAAAAGGCCCTCGATCTCGGGGGAAATCGAGGGCCTTTCCGGTCGAACGTCGGCGTCGCCAAGCACATAGCGTCACCGACCCACTATCGGTGTCGAGCGTGACCCCTCATGTCCGACCCCACTTCTCGACACTATCCAGTAACTTGCGACATTGTGGATGATTCGGACATTGTCATTCGGATGGGGGAGGCCCCGTCCGCAGCCCCTACTTTCGTCCGGCAGCCCATTTCATACCCCAGTTGTACGCACGGTCGAGATCGGACTGACTGCCGTTGATGTACTGCACTTCGCGCGTCACCGTCACGCCTTGACCTGAACTTTGGATGAGCGCGATCGCGCACAGTCGCTCCTGGTTGCTCGCGGAGTCGAGTCGCACTTCCACCTCCGGCCCGTTGGTGGGATACAAGGTGACGACGCCGTCCACGGCCGCCCAGTTGGGAGCGCCGTCGTAGATCATCGCGAAGATCAGGATTCGCCGGAAAGCGCTTGGATCACCAAGATTGACGTGCATGTTCTCGCCGCCGGTGTTCGCACCACTGCGGTCGTCGCCGTCGAGGGAGATGTAGGGCGGAGAAGTCAGTGAACCGAAACTGTTACCCAAGGCCTGAACTACTCCCTTGGACCCGTCGGCAAGTTCGTAGAGGCATCCGAGGTCCAGGTCGACCGCACCAGAGCCTGCGCCGGCGAGCTTGGCGAGAAAACCGGTCTTCTTCGGTGGTGCCCCCTGTGACCAGTTGAGGTTCACGCGCATATTGCCTTGTCGTTCACCCGCCTTCGCGAGGTTGACCGTCGGCGCCGATTTTGTGAGCGTGATCTTGCTCAGGCTGACCGGTGCTTGCGACGGAGTGGACTCGCCGGAACGTCGGGTGTAGTCGATTGCCATCGTGATAGTCCTTGTCTGAACTCGAATGAGTCCGATCGTGTTACCCGTCGAGGAATCTCCACCGACGTGATCGGCGATCTCCGGCCATTGTCCCTCATGTCTGATTTCAACCCATGGGCATCAAACTTGCGGCGCCAACTTGCGGCAGACCAGCAGTTTGCTGATTACTGTGTCTGTGGGCAGACGCGACTCCGAAATAGGGTGGACGCACTGGTTGACACGGCAAAGTCCAATTACGGAAGAATTGCTGAGTCGGACGTCCGATTCAATTGCGTCGTGGGAGCGGGAGGTAAGTGATGCCAGTCCTGTCGCTTCTGCAACCCCGCCAGAGAGAAAGACTGACGCCCGCCCAACGTGATGACGTAACTCGTGAGCAGATAGCCGTCACCTTCGGCGTGCTGCCCTGGGCCGCTGCCGTCCACCTCGTCGTCACACTCGGGCTGACGTTGTATGTGATTCCGCCGGACAGCGGACCGTTGCCGCGTCTGTGGCCATTGCTGTCCGGCGTGATCGGGTTGGTGGGGATGTGCGTGGGTCTCGCCATTCATTTCAACCTGATCACACCCACGTACCGGATGTCCTACGCGTTTCTCATCGTCGAATTTGCTGTAGTCGGAATCCTGTATTCCTCGCTCGCCCTGGTCCTGTACCCGATCCTGGACGATTCCGGCGATCTGATCCTTACGGCGGCGTCCGCATCTATCACCGGCGCAGGAGCCGTGGCTACAGCAATGTTGCGCATCGTCGGACTCACCTGGGTGCTGTCGAATCTCGTGATCCTGGGCGTGGCGTTCTGGCTCCAACCGGGGCCCGAGTTCGAACGAATTCTCATCGGATTGATCGTGTACGGAGCAGCTCTGATCGGCGGCACGATAGTGGTCTCGGGCAACTTGGAATCGCGCTACCGAGCTGAACTGCGCGCCGCGTCGGAACGATCGGTTGTGCAAATGCTTCTCGAAGACTTCGAAGGCAACGCCGGGGACTTCGTGTGGGAGACCGATCACAAGGGGAAGTTCAACCGAATTCCGACGCGGCTCGCATCCGAAGCGGGGCTGGACTCAGCCGAGTTGCAGGGAACGGCGTGGCAGGACCTGTTCATGGAGTTGGGCACTCTACGGATCCCCGGCGGAATCGATGCGCTCATGGAGTTGCAGCAAGCCCGCCACACGAAGACCGCATTCGTCGACGTGCTCGTTCCGGTCCGCGTTCACGGCGAAATTCGGTGGTGGCAGGTGTCCGGACGGCCGCGCCCTGGCCGGGCACCCGACGAGTTCGTCTGGCGAGGAGTCGGTTCCGACGTCACGGAAGTGAAACTGCAGAGCGACGAGATCGTGCGGATGGGCCGGGTGGACGCACTCACGGGCATGCCGAACCGGCACAGCTTCTGGACCGAGCTCGAGCGGCTGCTGTGCGATCCGTACACAAGTGAAGGCCGTCTCGCGCTGGCCATGCTCGACCTCGACAATTTCAAATCGGTGAACGACACACTAGGACACACCGTTGGTGACGCGGTTCTCCGGGAGGTCGCGGATCGCCTGTCCGAGGCCGGCGGGATGTCACAGTTGTTCGCACGTTTGGGTGGAGACGAGTTCGCAATTCTTTTCACCGATGTAGGTGACAGCTCGCAAGTTCGTACTCTGCTCGGCCGCTACATCGAAACTCTGCAGGAGCCGATCACGGTGGCCGGTACGCGGTTGGAGATCGGATGCAGCATCGGGTACTACCTCCCCGACGAGCTACAGTCCTCCGCCGACGAGATGATGGGCGCTGCGGACCTCGCGTTGTTCGCGGCAAAGGAATCCGGGCGCGGGGGCGTACGTGAATATCGAGACTCGATGAAGTCCGTGGCCGATCGGCGGGCCCGCCTGCTCGAAGATTTGGGAAACACCGTCGCGGAGAAGGACCTCGAACTCGAGTTGCTGCCCAGGATCGACGTGCTCTCCCGCGAGATCGTGGCCGTGGAGGTCCGCGTGGTCTGGCACAACGCCCGGCTCGGAGCTGTGACGTCCGCGGAATTCATGAGCGTCGCAGACGACACCGGTTTGGCGTACTCACTAGGAACGACCGTCTTCGAGCTGGCGTGCGAGGCGGCGTCGCGCCTTCCTGATCACCTGCGGGTAGCCGTCGCGGTATCGACGCGTCAGCTCGAATCGGATTCCTTTGTCGACTCGATAGGGGATTCGCTTCGACGATCAGGTGCCAGTGCACATCAGCTCGAGCTCCAACTCAACGAATCCTCGGCGATCACCGACGAGTCCAAGTCTGCATTGCACGCCATTGCGGGCATGGGAATCGCGCTGACCGTGGACGAGTTCGGTGCCGGATTCTCCTCGCTCGCATCACTGTCCGGCCTCCCGTTCACCCGCGTCCGGATAGAACGCTCCATTTCGGGTGCAGCGCCTGGTGGACGGTCGATCCTCGAAGCTGTCGTGGATCTGGTCGACGCATTGGGAATGGAGGTAGTGGTCTCAGGAGTGGACAGTGAGGAGCAACTGAAGGCCGTTGCGGCTGCGAGGGTGCGGACTGTGCAAGGGCATGCTGCCGGTGATGTCATGTCTGTCCAGGCAGTGGCGCTGGCGACAGCAGGCCGACGTGGATGACCCGGCGGTGGTACGAAGACGTCTTGTCGAAACTGCGGTGCGCAGGCTCAGCCGCCGAGGTTCTGACGAGAACCTGTCGGACTACGATCGCCACCGACTTCTCAACCGACGCCTGGAGTTCACGGCGGGAATACTGCCGTGGGCGTTCCTGATCGCTGCTATCGCGCTGTCGACGATCGTGGTGCTTCTGCCAGCGGATACCGGGATGTTTCGCTGGGTATGGCCGAGCGTCGTGGCCGTGTCGAGCATCGCGTTCAGCCTCTATTGGCTGGGGCGCTCGCGGCTGGGGATTTCGGAGTCGCAGACCACCGAATTGGGGGTACTCACAATCCAGGTCGTCGTGTGGGGGGTCTTGCTCGCGTGCCTGGCGCTGGTGCTGTTCCCGATCCTCGATCCTGGTAACGAATTGGTGCTGACCTCGACATTGATGGGAGGCATCGCAGTCGGCGTTTTCCCGACATTGATGTTTCGCGGATTCACCCTGATTTGGATAGGACTGGTCGGGCTTGGGTTGGCGGGGGGATTCTGGACTGAGCCGGAACCCTCGCGTTATGTGCTGGTCGGGGTGCTCATGATCTTTCTCGTTTCGCTCTACAGCGGAACTTTGCTGTTGGCCAAACTATTCGACAAACGATTACACGCCGAGCTCGTGGCCGAGGACGAACGAGATCTCGTCGAATTGTTGCTCAACGATCTCGAAGACGGAGCACAGGATTGGCTCTGGGAGACCGATTCGCGCGGTATCGCCAGTACCGTGTCGTATCGATTCGCCGAGCAGGTCGGTTTGCCGGCAGCGCAGATTCGGGGCCGCACAATGCACGAGATCCTGATCGGGATCGGCGCGTCCCGAACAGATGTGGGCAGGAAGTCCCTTGATCTCCTCGCCGCGAATTTTCAAGCCGGGACGGCGTTTCGGGACCTCACCATGCAGGTCGTCGTACGGGGCGATACTCGCTGGTGGTCGATGTCAGGTCACCCGGGCAGTGGCGATGGGGCGACCTACGGGTGGCGCGGTGTCGGATCCGATATCACGCACTCGTATCACCAGCGCCAGAACATCTTGCGATTGGCAGAAATCGATTCGTTGACCGGGCTCAGAAATCGGTACAGCTTCAACGCTCAACTGTCTTCGCGGATTCGGGACGGACACCGGGTGTGGCTGGCAATTCTGGATCTGGACAACTTCAAGTCGATCAACGACCGGTTGGGACACCACATCGGAGACGACGTGCTTCGCGATGTTGCCAGCAGACTGCACAGCGTTCTGCGATCGAACGAGATCTGTGGCCGACTGGGGGGTGACGAGTTTGCCATCGCCTTCGACGACGTAGCCTTCGACGACATCGGGAGTGCAGATGAGGTGGAGGCGAGATTCCAAACGATTCTCGACTCATTCGAACGACCATTTTCACTGGTCGGCAACCAGATTCGCATTCGTGCCAGCCTGGGTTACGGCTCGATGCCCGACGACGCCGACAGCCTCGAAGACCTGGTGATTGTCGCGGACCTCGCGCTTTACCACGCAAAGGAGAGCGGTCGGAACCAGATTCGCGCCTTCGATGCGACTTTGCGGGATCGTGCGACGGGTAGGGCCAGGGCATTGTTGGATCTTCGTCGTGCGTTGATCGACGAAGAGTTCGAGTTGGTTTATCAACCACAGGTCTCGGCCGCGGCGGGAGTTGTTGTCGGGTTCGAGGCTCTGCTGCGGTGGAACCATCCGACTTCAGGTCTCGTCTCGCCGGGAGACTTCATTTCGGTCGCCGAGGAAACCGGCTTGATCGTGCCGATCGGTGCAGGTGTTCTGAGGGCTGCCTGCACGGCGGCGACAACGTGGCCGGAGGACATTCGGGTTGCCGTCAATGTTTCTCAGGTGCAACTGCGTTCGAGTCGATACGTCGACTCGGTACGCCGGACACTGATCGAGGTGAACCTCCACCCCAGCCGACTCGAGATCGAGGTGACCGAATCGTTGGTCATCGACGACGCCGACCGAGATGTGTTGGTACAGCTCTCGGCGCTCGGCATCGCCATTGCGATGGACGACTTCGGCACAGGGTTCTCCTCGGTTGCCAGCTTGGCCCGGCTGCCGCTCGATCGGTTGAAGATCGATCGGGCGTTCGTCGCACCGCTGGACGCGGATCCCTCGAATTCGAGGTTCGCTGTCTTGCGAGCCGTCATCGCGATTGCCAAGTCTCTGGGGCTGGACACCGTCGCCGAGGGCGTGGAGACGGAGAGGCAGCGCGCGATAGTGACCGAGTGCGGATGTGACGTGATCCAGGGGTACCTCGAGGGAATGCCGATACGGGCAGCCGAGATTCCGCACTATTTGAATGGGCGACTCGGCGGTTCGAGCAGGTGGGGTGTCGCGGCTACCACTGAGTGAGAACTTTGCGCCCGTTTTGCCGTTCGATGTGTGACGGTACGCCGAAGTGCTTCACATCGAACTGCAGAAGGGTGTCTTCGTGGTGGTCGGATCGGCGTACTCCCCAGGGCCGATGTTGGTGGGTAAGAAGGCAGTGGTCACAGGCGGTTCCCAGGGAATCGGCGCAGCGATTGTTCGAGCATTTGCATCGCATGGCGCGTCAGTTCTGGTTGTCGACGTGGCTTCTCTTGGCGACGTCGAATTCGACTCGGCTGCAGGTGGTTCGATCAACTATCTCGAGTACGACGTGCGGACGCGGGAAGTCCCCGTCGCGTTGACCGAGTTCGCGCCGGACGTCCTGGTGAACAACGTGGGTCATTTCCTGAACCCGCCGACAAAGTTCACCGGTACGGATCCAGGTTTCTGGTCCGAGGCCGGCAGCATCAATTTCGATCACGTCGTGCGTCTGACCCATGCCCTGCTTCCCGGCATGATCGATCGCGGTTTGGGTGGATCGATCGTGAACCTGACGACGGTGGAGGCGCATCGAGCGATCCCGGGCCACACGATGTACTCGGCATACAAGGCCGCGCTGACGCAGTTCACCAGAAGCCTTGGTGTGGAGATCGGTCGAACCGGAGTGCGCGTCAACGCCATTGCCCCAGATCTGATCGAGTCGGTACAGGTGCCGTATCGCAAGATCGTTCCTGCCGACGACTGGGACAAGTGGCCGGGGTGGGCACCGTTGGGCGGACCGGGCCAGCCGGTCGACATTGCCGGCCCCGCACTGTTCCTGGCTTCCGACCTGGCGAGATACATCACCGGAACCGTGATCCACGTCGACGGCGGCTCGCACGCTGCCGGAGGCTGGTTCCCCACAGAAGAGGGTGGCTGGACCAACCGGCCCCGAAAGGCTTGACACATGACAACTTTCAGTCTGAACGTTCCCAACTTCGGCACCACTCTCGCGGAGGACTCCTACGCGAAACTCGTGCAGGTCTGTCAGAACGCGGAAGCTGCCGGCTTCGACCGGGTCCTCGTCACCGATCACGTGGTGATGGGCTCGGACAACTCGGCGTACACGTGGTCGGCGTTCCCCACCGAGCCCGACGCCAACTGGCTCGAGCCGCTGACCGTCCTGGCTTTTGTTGCCGGACAGACGAAGACAATTCGCTTGGGGACCGGAATCGTCATCGCGGCGCTGCGCGGGGGAGCGGTACTGGCCAAGACGGCCGCGACACTCGATCTGCTCTCCGGGGGCCGACTCGACCTTGGCGTCGGAACAGGTTGGCAGGAACGTGAATACGAGGCGGCAGGTATGGACTTCGGTAAAAGGGGACCACTGCTCGACGACGCTCTCGCAGTGTGCCGGGCCCTGTGGAGTTCGGCGCCGGCGAGCATCGACACCCCTCGTCTGAAGTTCGACGACGTGTACTGCGCGCCCCGTCCGGCCGCTGGAATCCCGATCTGGGTGTCCGGTTCGCTCTCCAAGGCCGTTGTACGACGCGTCGCAACCTGGGGTGACGGGTGGATTCCGATCATGGGTGCCGCGGACGACGACCTACGTGAAGGGATCGACGTCATCGGCAAAGCGATGGCGGATCTCGGACGCGATCCAGCAGAATTGCAGGTCCGTGGGCGACTGACCGTCGTACGCGGGTCCGACGGTTCGATCGACCTCCCGGCGACGATGATCGGCGCCGAGCAGCTGCTCGAATCCGGTGCCACCGATGTGCTGGTTGCGCTGGCAGCAGTAGATCCGGATCCGGATGCGGCGATGGCAGAGTTCGGCGAGCTGGTGGCGGCCTTCGCAAAGGTGACCCGCTGACTATTGCGTCGAGGCGGTAGTTCTATCGTGCGAAGTGTTGTAGTGCAGCCTGATCGAGGAGAGAACACATGACCGAGAGCATCGTCGTGGATACGAGCCTGGAAGCGTTGCTCGACGCCCGGATCAGCTGCCGCGCCTACGAGGACCGTCAGGTGCCACGTGAGGTGATCGAGGAGATCCTTCGGCTGGCGCAGAAGACGCCGTCGTGGTGCAACACGCAACCGTGGCAGGTCGCGATCACCGAAGGGGAGGGCACCGAGCGATTCCGCGCCGGCCTCGGTGAGTACGTGATGGCCAACGCCCAGGAGTCGGACTTCGAGTTCCCGCGCGCGTACCAGGGCATCTACAAGTCGCGTCGGTTCGACTGCGCGATGGCGCTGTATTCGAGCGTCGGAATCGAGCACGGTGACCGCGCCGGATCCGCGGCACAGACGATGAAGAATTTCGAGCTCTTCGGCGCTCCCCACGTCGCGATCATCACCACCGACGAGGCATTGGGCACCTACGGCGCAGTCGACTGCGGGTTGTACGTGAACAGCTTCCTGCTCGCGGCCCAGAGTCTGGGGGTCGCCACCATTCCGCAGGCGGCGCTCGCGGGCAGCTCCAAGTTCATTCACGAGCATTTCGGTATCGACGACACTCGCAAGGTTGTCTGCGCGATCTCGTTCGGATACCCCGACGCCGGCCACCCGGTGAACGGATTCCGCACCGAACGCGAAACCGTCGACAACGTCGTGCGGTGGATGTCGAACTGACAGGGATGTCGAACTGACAGGGATGTCGAACTGATCACCTGCTGGTCGGGGGATTGAGTGTTGCGTAGTTCCACCTGAAAGACTGGTGGCATGTCCGACACACCCGAACTGTTCGATCGTCTGCGCCGATTCCCCGATGTCGAGGCACCCAATCTCTTTGCCGTCGATGCGGCTGATCGTCTGATCCTCGACGAGGCCGCCGACGCTCTGGCCGCAGCGCCGGCGGGCACCGTCGTCGTGATCGGCGATCACTACGGTGCGCTGACTGCCGGTGTTGCGCTCGTGCACGGAATCGCCGGCGTGCGCGTTCACCAGGATCCGCTCACTGGAGAGTTGGCCCTCGCGAACAATGCGCGCGAACTCGGATTCAGTGACGCCTTCACCTCGCACGGACTGGACGAGGAGTTGCTCAGCGGCGCCCGCGTCGTGCTCATGCAATTGCCGCGTAGCCTCGCCGAACTTGCCGAGATCGCTCAGCTGATCGCGCTCCACGCCGACCCGGCGGTTCGTGTCTTCGCCGGTGGGCGTGACAAGCACATCACCCCGGCGATGAACAAGGTTCTCGGCGAATCGTTTTCCGACGTCAGCGCCTCGCGTGGGCGTCAGAAGTCCCGCGTACTCAAGGCTTCGGAACCGAAGGCCGAGGTCGTCGTCACGTTCCCGATGGCCGAGCGCCTGGAAGAGTTCGACCTCGACGTCGTTGCTCACGGCGCAGTGTTTGCCGGTGCGAGCCTGGACATCGGCACCCGGTTGCTCCTGGAGAACCTCGGAAAGATTGCGGTCGATCCGCTGAGCGACGTGATCGATCTGGGTTGTGGCAGCGGCATTCTCGCGGCGGCGATCGCGCGGAAGTTCCCGGACGTGCACGTGATCGCAACGGATCAGTCCTCGGCAGCCGTCGCTTCGGCCCTGGCGACCGCGTCCGCAAATGGCGTCGGCGATCGAGTGAGCGGCCTGCGCGACGACGCCGTGAGTTCGTTGCCCAGTGCGAGCGCGGATCTGGTTCTGTTGAACCCGCCGTTCCACGTCGGCGCGGCGGTGCACACCGGCGGAGCACTCAAGATGTTCGAAGCTGCCGGTCGCGTCCTGCGTCCGGGTGGCGAGTTGTGGACTGTTCACAACGCGCATCTGGGGTATCGCGAACCGCTGAAAGCCTCGGTGGGTCCGAGCGAGGCGATGGCGAAGAACGCGAAGTTCATCGTGATGAAGTCGGTCAAACCGTCCTAGTATCGAAAAGGGACAAGTGTCGAAGAGTGTTGATCTTCCGGAAATGCGCCGGGAACTACAACCGAAGCTTCGACGTTGTAAATTACGAGTGCTTTACTTTTAGTCAGGTACACGGACCGTGTCGGAAACTCGGATCCGTCCGGCGAACCCGCGACGCACCCGTCGTAGGCCACCACGATGAAGGGATGATCACGGTGCGCACCACCAGCAACCCGGTGTTCCGCAATCTGCCCAAGCAAGAGGGCAACGGATACGCCTCGTTCGGATCTGCGACGGCGGGCGCCTCGCAGGCAACCCAGCAGTTCGGTCAGCCGCAGTACGCTCCGGCCGAGCCGTACCAGACCGGTCCCACCTCGCGGGCCATGACGATCGACGACGTCGTCACCAAGACGGGCATCACGCTCGGTGTGCTGACGATCTCGGCACTAGTGTCGTACTTCCTGGTCAACAACAACGTCGACCTCGCTACCCCGCTGGTCATCGGCGGCGGTCTCGTCGGCCTCGTTCTGGTTCTGGTCGCTACGTTCGGCCGCAAGATGGACAACCCGGCAATCGTGTTGGCGTACGCCGTCGCCGAGGGTCTGTTCCTCGGTGCGCTGTCGTTCATGTTCACTGATATTCAATTCGGTGGCGTCGGCGGATCCGCACTGATCGCGCAAGCAGTCCTCGGAACGTTCGGCGTGTTCTTCGGCATGCTGGTCGTCTACAAGACCGGTGCGATCCGGGTGACACCGCGTCTGACGCGAATGATCATCGGCGCATTGATCGGCGTTGTCGTTCTGGCCCTCGGTAACCTCGTCGCGAGCTTCTTCGTCGAGGGCGGACTGGGACTGCGTGACGGCGGAACGCTCGCCATCATCTTCAGCCTCGTCTGCATCGGCATCGCAGCCTTCAGCTTCCTGCTCGACTTCGACGCCGCTGATCAGCTGATCCGCGCACAGGCGCCCGAGAAGGCAGCCTGGGGCGTCGCATTCGGCCTCACCGTCACCTTGGTCTGGCTGTACGTCGAGATCCTGCGTCTGCTGAGCTACTTCAACAACGACTAGTTCTCGAGTCGATCCGTAACACGAAGAAGGGCCCCGCGAGGGGCCCTTCTTTTGTCGTCTGTGGACGGTTACGGTGCTTGGATACCTAGCAACTGCTTGGTTTGGAACGAAGGGGAGCGAATGTCGACAAACACCTCTGAACCCATCCTGGTCGCGGATGCCGGAGCAGTGCGAACGCTGACCTTCAATAATCCGAGTCGTCTGAACGCATTTGATGCAGCCGGTTTTCGAGCGTTGACCAAGGCGCTCGACGACGCGGCGTCGGACGAAGCCGTGGCCGTGGTGATCGTCGAGGGCGCAGGCAAGGCATTTTCCAGTGGCGTCGACCTACGCGCACTCGCCGAACCAGGCGCAGACAACGCCGACTTCGGCCACGCATTCGCGCCGCTGATCGTCGCGCTGGTGGAGTTCCCGAAGCCATTGATCGCCGCGGTACACGGCGCTGCCGTCGGCATCGGCCTGACCATGCTGCTTTACTGCGACGTCGTCTACGTTGCCGAGGACGCACGTCTGCGGGCACCGTTCACTTCGCTGGGTACAGCTCCCGAAGCTGCCAGTAGTTGGTTGCTGCCCAAGGTGATCGGAACGCAGCGAGCCGCCGAGCTGATCCTGTCGGCCCGGTGGCTCAGCGGCGTCGAAGCTGCCGCCTACGGACTGGCGACAGCCGCCGTGCCGGCCGACCAGGTACAGGCACGCGCCCGCGAGAGTGCCGAGCAGATTGCCGCCAACGTCGGACCGGGAGTCCTTGCCGCCAAACGACTGCTCCGTCACGGATGGGCGGACGAAGCTCGCGCTGCCGTGCAGCGT
>NZ_CAURKP010000142.1:0-13892 GCF_963525155.1 uncultured Rhodococcus sp. | reverse complement strand
ACGGACGCTTTTGTCCTGCACCACCCGGAAGCAAAGTATTTCAATGTCTGAGTTGTTGACCGAAGTATCCGAATCAACGCTCGGTGGTGTCCTGTGGGACATGGACGGCACCCTGCTCGATTCGGAGAAGCTGTGGGACATCGCGCTTCGTGAGCTGTCCCTACGCCTGGGCGGACCGATGACGGAAGCGACACGCGTTGCCGTCATCGGTGCGTCGAGTCCCTTCGCCCTTGCGACGGTGTTCGACGCGCTCGGCCTGGAGAAGCATCCCGATGCCATCGCCGAGGCGAAGGACTGGATGTACACCCGCGTCGGCGATCTGTTCGAGGACGGCGTGACCTGGCGGCCAGGTGCTCGCGACGCACTGTCGACCGTGCGTGACGGTGGTCTGCGTTCTGCACTGGTCACCAACACCGAGCGAGTTCTGGTCGATCGGGCACTCGGCATGCTCGGCCGTGAGTTCTTCGACCATTCGGTGTGTGGCGACGAGGTCCCCAACGGGAAACCGGCAGCGGATCCGTACCTGCGCGGCGCGCATCTGCTCGGACTCGAGCCGGCGCAGTGCCTCGCGATCGAGGACTCGCCGACCGGCACGGCGTCGGCCAGCGCTGCGGGTTGCGCGGTGCTCGTCGTTCCGTGTGAGGTCGACGTCCCCGCCGGCCCTGGACGCGTGTTTCGAGAGTCCCTGTTGGACTTGTCCATTCACGATCTTCACGACGTTCACTCGAGCGCGGCACGTTAGGCTGGATTTGCTGTGGCTATTCCGAAAATTGTTCTCTTCTACCAGTTCACGCCGTTGGCGGACCCGGAAGCGATCAAGCTGTGGCAGCACAGCCTGGCCGAGTCCAACAACCTGACGGGCCGGATCATCGTCTCGCCGCACGGGATCAACGCGACGGTCGGCGGAGACATCGAGGATGTCAAGCGATATGTCCGTGGTACGCGTGGTTACGAACCCTTCCGTACCGCTGACATCAAGTGGTCGGACGGCCTCGGGAACGATTTCCCTCGTCTGAGTGTCAAGGCACGCTCGGAGATCGTGACGTTCGGTGCCCCCGACGAGCTGAAAGTCGACGAGAACGGTGTGGTCGGCGGAGGAGTTCACCTGGTGCCCAAGGAACTACACGAACTCGTCGACACTCGCGGTGACGACGTCGTGTTCTTCGACGGGCGCAATGCCTTCGAAGCCGAGATCGGCCGTTTCCGAGATGCGATAGTTCCGGACGTCGCCACCACTCGGGATTTCGTCAACGAACTCGACAGTGGCAAATACGACCATCTCAAGGGCAAAGCCGTGGTCACGTACTGCACCGGCGGAGTGCGCTGTGAGGTGTTGTCTTCGCTGATGCGCTCACGTGGCTTCGACGAGGTCTATCAGTTGGACGGCGGAATCGTCCGTTACGGCGAGACTTTCGGCGACCGCGGCCTCTGGGACGGTTCCCTGTACGTGTTCGACAAGCGGATGAACATCGAGTTCTCATCCGAAGCCAAGACACTCGGCGTGTGTGTCGATTGTGGTACTCCGACCCCGCGGTACCGCAACCGGATCGACGGCGACGGCCGAACCCTCGAATTGCTCTGCGAGAGTTGTTCACCAGACCTCGAGCAGGACTGAGCTGTGCCCAAGGCTCCGTTGCCGATCCGAAACGGTCTCGGACCTGACCGGCTGCGGATGCCGGCGGAGTCGTCGGCGCGGACCGTCCTCGAGCACCTGGTCGGCGAGCATCCCGGGGAGCGGGACCTGTGGGCGGACCTCGTCAGCGCCGGGGACGTCGTCGACGAGCACGGGCGGGAGATCACGAGCCGAACGCCCTATCAGCCGACCCGGTTCGTGTACTTCTACCGCGAACCAGCCCCCGAGATTCCGGTTCCGCACGAGATCGAGATCTTGTACCGCGACGACTCGATTCTCGTGATCGACAAACCGCACTTCCTGGCGACCATTCCACGGGGAGCGCACATCGTCGAAAGCGCAGTCGTGCGCTTGCGTCGTGACCTGGACCTTCCGGATCTTGCGCCAGTTCACCGCCTCGACCGGATGACGGCGGGTGTCATCGTGTTCACCGTGACACCGGACCTACGACGGCCGTACCAGGAACTTTTTGCCGAGCAGCGGATCGTCAAGGAGTACGAGGCGATTGCGGGCTTCGATCCGGAACTGACTTTCCCTCGCACGGTGCGCAGCCGCATCAACAAAGTTCACGGCGAGATGACGGCTACCGAAATCGCGGGCGAGCCGAACAGTGAGACCTCGATCGAACTGATCGAGGTGATCACCGACTCGGCCGGCCGGACGCTCGGGCGATACAGGTTGCTCCCACGGACCGGCCGGACCCATCAGCTTCGGCTGCACCTCAACTCGCTGGGCGTCCCGATCGTCGGTGACAATTACTATCCGGAGTATCTGCCCGCAGTGCCCGGTGACTTCTCGACTCCGTTGCGATTGTTGGCGCGAGCGTTGGAGTACCCGGATCCGATCACCGGGCAGACCCGCAGGTTCGTGAGTTCGCGCAGCCTCGACGCAGGCCTGTGAACACCGCTGTTCGTGGGCGTGTGAAAACCGCTTCCGTCCTCGTGAAAGAATAGCTACCCGTGAAGACCTTCGAATCCTTGTTCGCCGAATTGACCGAGCGCGCTGCTACTCGCCCCGAGGGGTCCGGCACTGTCGCCGCCCTCGACGCCGGTGTGCATGCTCAGGGCAAAAAGGTCATCGAGGAAGCCGGTGAAGTGTGGATCGCTGCGGAATACCAGAGCGATGAGCAGCTAGCCGAGGAAATTTCCCAGCTGCTGTACTGGACGCAGGTGTTGATGGTCGGTCGCGGACTGACCCTCGAGGACGTGTACCGACATCTGTGATCGGAGCTGACCAGCGAGATGTACTCCGTCTCGCTCGTCCAGGGCTTCCGATTCATGTCGTCTCACGTCACCCACACCCTCCGAAAGGACATCCACCATGCTGCGCGTAGCAGTTCCCAACAAAGGCTCACTGTCCGAGTCCGCCGCCGAGATTCTCAACGAGGCCGGCTACCGTCGACGCACCGATTCCCGTGATCTGACAGTCCTCGATCCGGCCAATCAGGTCGAGTTCTTCTTCTTGCGCCCCAAGGACATTGCGATCTACGTCGGCTCCGGTGAGCTGGATCTCGGCATCACCGGTCGTGATCTCGCCGGCGACTCGGGTGCTCCCGTATCCGAGCGTCTGTCACTGGGCTTCGGCCGTTCGTCGTTCCGTTACGCAGCACCGGCCGGCAAGGACTGGGCCGTCGAGGATCTGTCCGGCCTGCGCATTGCAACGTCGTACCCGAACCTGGTCCGTAAGGACCTCACAGATCGCGGACTCGACGCCACCGTCATCCGTCTCGACGGAGCAGTGGAAATCTCGATTCAGCTCGGCGTCGCCGACGCGATCGCCGACGTGGTCGGATCGGGTCGTACTCTCCGCCAACACAACCTCGTGGCTTTCGGTGAATCGCTCTGCGATTCCGAAGGTGTCCTGATCGAGCGCACCGGCGCTCCGCAGGACGATCCCGCCCGCAACCAGCTCATCGAACGCGTACGCGGAATTGTCTTCGCGCAGCAGAATCTGATGATCGACTACGACTGCCCGCGCACCATCCTCGACGACGCCATCAAGATGACTCCCGGTATGGAATCGCCGACCCTCTCACCGTTGGCTGATCCCGACTGGGTCGCGGTTCGCGCGATGGTCCCGATCAAGGGACACAACCAGGTGATGGATGCCTTGGCCGAACTCGGTGCCAAGGCCATCCTCGCGTCGAACATCCGCTCGGTACGCGCTTTCTGATCACTGCCTGAATAGATTTACGCGCATTCGCGCCCGTTCCTGTAAATCAGGAACGGGCGCGAATCTGCAAAGTCTGGGCGATACGGCCCACGGCACCCTGCTCGTCGTAGAGCACGCCCGCACACATGCCGACGCCGTCCGGACCCGTTGTGGTTTCGGCGGCGACACCGACCCACTCTCCCTCGGGCACACGGAAGATATGCACCGTGAGATCTGTGTTGAGGAACGTCCAGTGCTCCGGGTCGAGCTTGGCGCCGACCCCGTTTGAGATGTCGGCCACCGCGAACAAACGCTCGAGAGCAGACATCTTCTCACCCTCGACCAGCTCTGGCTTGGGGCGCGCCCATACCTTGCCGGTTCCCACGCACCCGATCGGAGCAATCCAGGACCAGTCGAGGGTCTTGAGATAGCCGACGCTCCACAGACCCTCGAGAACGCCCGGGGTGCCGCTGTCGCGGGGTTCGAGCGGGGGATCGACTACGTGGACGAAGTCGCCGGTATCCACCGTCTCCATCCGCCACGCCGTACCGCGCGCAACCGCGCGTGCAGATCCGTCGGCGGTGGTTGCCCACAGTTCGGCGACGATCAATTCGATTCGGCGACCGGGTCGTTCGATCCAGGACCGGACTTCGAGGTCGGCAATCGGAATCGGTCCGAGAATCTCGACGACGACGCGCGTCAGACGGGTTTCGTCGCGCGCACCGCACCGCTCGAGGGCTCGTACCAACAGCGCCGACGGGGGAGCGCCGTGCTGCAGTGTCGGGCCCCAGATGCTGACAGTTGCCTGCGTGCTCGCGAACCGCTCGTGCCCTTCCTCCGTCGTTCCGAGGTAGCGGTAGTACGAACTGTCCGTCATGTTATGAATTCTCCTTTGCGGCAACAGGTTCGGTGCTCAGCAGGTCCGGCCAACCTGGATACGGCGGAGGTGTTCCGCCGAACGAGGGGCACAGTGACTTGTGATCGCACCAGTCGCACAGTTTGCCAGGCTTGGGTCTGAAGTCTCCGGTCGCACCTGCTGCGAGGATCGCTTTCCAGATGGCGGAGAGGGTTCGCTCGAATCGGATGAGCTCGTCGTGATCCGGGGCGTACGTGAGAATCGAGCCGGAGGCCAGATAGATCAGGCGCAGTTGTGCGGGAACGATTCCGCGAGTGCGCAGCAGTACGAGCGCGTAGAACTTCATCTGGAAGAGCGCCTTGGATTCGGTGAACTCGCGAGGCGCTTTTCCGGTCTTGTAGTCGACCACCCGCACCTCACCCGTCGGTGCAACGTCTATCCGGTCGACGAAGCCGCGGAGTCGAACGCCGTTCTCCAATTCGGTCTCGACGTAGACCTCGCACGCCTCGGCATCGAATCGAGTGGGATCTTCGAGCGTGTAGTACGTCGCGACGAGCTTGCCGACTTCGTCGAGGAACGAATCCAGCTCGCCCTCCGGAACAAGGTCAGCGGCCTCGGGAGACTCGGCACTGACACGTTCCCACGCGGGACGGACGAGTTCGGCTGCGCGATCGGGAACCCGGTGACCGGTCGGGAGTGCAAACAGTGCTTCCAGTGCCGCGTGTACGACGGTGCCTCTGACCTGGGCTCTGGTTGGCGTTTCCGGAATTCTGTCGACTGCTCGGAAGCGATAGAGCAGGGGGCATTGTTTGTAGTCACCCGCCCGAGACGGAGAGAGCGCCGGCCGACTACGCGGGCGCTCGTGTGATGTTGCACCCGTTGGAGTGGGGGTTGGCAATTCGACAGAGCTCACACCTGGCAGGCTATGCGGTTGGTCCGACAACTCCGTCGGAGCCGGTGGCGAGGACACCGGAAACAAGCGAACAGGGATCATCTGCGCATGGCGAACGAGCTGCAACCAGAAGAAGGCACGACCGAAGTGGATGAGGTTGTGCAGTCCGCTGTCGCCGAGATTCCCGAACAAGAGCTTCCAGAAGCTGATCTCACTGCGCCGGGCAAGCGGCCGTCAGGTCCGTTCCGCGTCGGCGACCGAGTACAGCTGACCGACGGCAAGGGACGCCACTACACGATCGTTCTCGAGGCGAACCGCGAATACCACACCCACAAGGGCGGAATCGTTCACAACGATCTGATCGGTGCCGACGAGGGCAGCGTCGTCAAGTCGGTCAACGGCACGCCCTATCTCGCACTGCGCCCCCTGCTGGTGGACTACGTGCTGTCCATGCCGCGCGGTGCCCAGGTCATCTACCCGAAGGACGCAGCTCAGATCGTCCACGAAGGCGACGTGTTCCCCGGAGCACGCGTGCTCGAGGCCGGAGCCGGCTCCGGCGCACTGACATGTTCGCTGCTGCGTGCCGTCGGACCCGAGGGCAAGGTCATCTCCTACGAGGTCCGCGACGATCATGCCGAACATGCGGTTCGCAACGTCGAGACCTTCTTCGGGGAACGTCCGCCGAACTGGGAACTGACCATCGCCGATCTCGCCGAGTTCGATCCGGAAGCGCACGGAGGCAAGGTCGATCGCGTCGTCCTCGACATGCTGGCCCCGTGGGACGTCCTGCCTGCCGTCTCGAAGGCACTCGTGCCGGGCGGCGTGTTGATCGTCTACGTCGCGACCGTTACTCAGCTCTCGAAGGTCGTCGAGGCGATGCGGGAGCAGGAATGCTGGACCGAGCCCCGCTCGTGGGAATCGATCGTGCGCGGTTGGCACGTCGTCGGATTGGCGGTGCGCCCCGAACATCGGATGCAAGGCCACACCGCGTTTCTCGTGAGCGCTCGTCGTCTCGCCGAAGGAACTGTCACCCCGAAGCCGCAGCGGCGTGCGGGCAAGGGCTCGAACACCGCGGCCAAGTAGTCACACGAAAACAACAAGAGCGGCGATCCGGTATCCGGATCGCCGCTCTTGTCGTAGCTGGAAGTTATGCGGTGCAGGAAGCGCGGCCCATTTCCAGGAGCACGCATGCCGAGGTGTCGGACAGCTTCCAGGAGCCGTCTTCGAGCTCCCAGGTCCACGGGGTGGCCGGGGCGGCGCCGTGCGGGCTGACGACGGCGACGTCTGCGGTTGCGGTCTGACCGTCGACCTTGACGTTGTCCACGTTGAACGTGATCGCGTAGGCAGGGTTACCGCCCAGCGCAGCACTCATCGTCTCGATGTTGGCCTGACGCTTGGTTCCGTCGACCACCAGAGCGGTCTTCTCCTCGATCGGCTTGGCCGGATCGATCAGAGCGACGAGCGAAGCGTTGAGCTCCTCGGCCGTCGGAGCCGCTGCGGCAGCGGCAGCTGACGTCGTGGCGGAAGCCGAGGCCTTGGCCGTGGTGCTCGAGGCGGCGGCGGAAGTCGAACTTGCAGCCGTCGAATCCTTGTTGTCGTCCGAGCTGCATGCACCCATGGTCAGGACGGCAGCGACAGCACAAGCGCTGATGAGAGTCTTGCGGATGATCACAGCGTTACCTTTCGTTGTAAAGAGAGACAGGCGCTGTCTCCATCTTGTAGGCAAGGCTAACATGACCAAATTCTGGCTCGAGACCAGTCGGCACGGTCCGCGCGCAGGTGTGAATTCGCACTCGCGCACCGTGTCTGGCGACAGTTGGGGCCTTATGCCGGTAGCGTTGATGGATCGCACTGGGAGGAGACGCACATGAGCTCGACAGAGAACCCGGATTCGGTTGCGGCAGCAGAAGAACTCCACGCGCTACGAGTGGAAGCACAAGTACTGCGCCGACAACTTGCACAATCGCCGGAGCAGGTGCGTGAGCTGGAGTCGAAGGTGGACTCGTTGTCCATCCGAAACAGCAAGTTGATGGACACCCTCAAAGAGGCCCGTCAGCAGCTCATCGCGCTTCGTGAAGAAGTCGACAGACTCGGTCAACCGCCGAGCGGTTACGGAGTCCTTCTCTCGGTACACGAGGACAAGACCGTCGACGTGTTCACGTCGGGTCGCAAGATGCGGTTGACGTGCTCACCGAACATCGACACGGACACCCTCGCCCTCGGGCAGACGGTTCGCCTCAACGAGGCACTCACCATCGTCGAGGCCGGCACCTACGAGCAGGTCGGTGAGATCAGCACGCTCCGTGAGGTACTCGACGACGGACTGCGCGCACTGGTGGTCGGTCATGCCGACGAAGAGCGCATCGTCTGGCTCGCAGCGCCGTTGGCGGCCGTCTTCGCCGACCCCGAAGCCGACATCATCGCGTACGACGCCGATTCTCCGACCAGGAAACTGCGTCCGGGTGACTCATTGCTCGTCGACACCAAGGCCGGGTACGCCTTCGAGCGCATCCCGAAGGCCGAGGTCGAAGATCTGGTTCTCGAGGAAGTTCCGGACGTTCACTACGACGACATCGGTGGTCTCGGGCGTCAGATCGAGCAGATCCGTGATGCCGTCGAACTCCCGTTCCTCCACAAGGATCTGTTCCACGAGTACTCGCTGAGGCCGCCGAAGGGTGTACTGCTCTACGGTCCGCCTGGTTGCGGCAAGACGCTCATCGCCAAGGCCGTCGCCAACTCGTTGGCCAAGAAGATCGCCGAAGCCCGCGGTCAGGACAGCAAGGACGCCAAGTCCTACTTCCTGAACATCAAGGGCCCGGAACTTCTGAACAAGTTCGTCGGCGAAACCGAGCGTCACATCCGGATGATCTTCCAGCGTGCTCGTGAGAAAGCGTCCGAGGGCACTCCGGTGATCGTCTTCTTCGACGAGATGGACTCGATTTTCCGTACCCGTGGTTCGGGAGTCTCCTCCGACGTCGAGACAACGGTTGTTCCGCAGCTGCTCAGCGAGATCGACGGCGTGGAAGGGCTCGAGAACGTCATCGTCATCGGCGCCTCCAACCGTGAGGACATGATCGACCCGGCCATCCTGCGTCCCGGCCGACTGGACGTGAAGATCAAGATCGAGCGCCCCGACGCGGAATCGGCTCAGGACATCTTCTCGAAGTACCTGGTGGACGGTCTGCCGATCAATGCAGACGACCTCGCCGAGTTCGGTGGAGATCGCACTGCATGCTTGAAGGCGATGATCGTTCGCGTCGTCGATCGCATGTACGCGGAGAGCGAAGAGAATCGTTTCCTCGAGGTCACGTACGCCAACGGCGACAAGGAAGTTCTGTTCTTCAAGGACTTCAACTCGGGGGCGATGATCCAGAACATCGTCGACCGCGCCAAGAAGTACGCGATCAAGTCTGTGCTCGACACCGGTGCTCCGGGCTTGCGTGTGCAGCACCTCTTCGATTCCATCGTCGACGAGTTCGCCGAGAACGAGGATCTGCCCAACACCACCAATCCTGATGACTGGGCACGTATTTCGGGCAAGAAGGGTGAGCGGATCGTCTACATCCGCACTCTCGTCACGGGCAAGAACGCCAGTGCAAGCCGCGCGATCGACACGGAGTCGAACACGGGCCAGTACCTGTAGCGAAACGAACATCGATCGGGCCGGCCACTCCGCGAGAGTTGTCGGCCCGATCTCTGCGTCGCTGCCGTTGACTTCGTTGCGATTGGACCGGTCGGTCGCGCTGGTTTAGAGTCCCGCCGTGCAGATACATCTTCGACACAATCCGTCGTCCACAGTCGCTCGCTGCTACCTCGCGCCCGGCGAACCGCTGCGCGTGGAGAGCGGGGCGATGCTCGCGCATTCTGCCGGCGTAGTTCTCGAAGCGAAGGCGCAGGGCGGCGTCCTGCAGGGACTCAAGCGGTCGATGCTGAGCGGCGAATCATTTTTCGTCACGACGTATACCGCTCCGCCGCAAGGTGGTTGGGTCGACGTGACTGGTGTGCTTCCCGGAGATCTGATCCCGCTGACCATCACCTCTGATCGCCCGTTCTTCCTCAACCGTGGAACCTGGTTGGCCAACTCCTACGGTGTGACGGTCGAGTCCAAGTGGGGCGGCATGTCCAACCTCTTCGGCGGTGAGGGAGGCTTCGGCCTGCGGGCAAGTGGCGACGGTGAAGTAGTGCTGGCCGTCTACGGCGCGATCGACGTCATCGACTTGCAGCCAGGCGAGACGGTCACGATCGATACCGGTCACGTGGTCGCCTACGACCTCGGCATGAATTTCAACATGCGGCGCGCCGTTCAGGGGCGCACCATTCAGTCGATGAAGTCCGGTGAAGGATTTGTCTTCGACTTCACCGGCCCAGGACGCGGTCTCGCGCAGACCCGCAACCCCAGCGCGTTCACTGCTTGGCTCTCGGCGATCACCCCGGGCTGATCACAGGTCCCACCAGTGTTCAGTCCCAGCGGTGTTCAGCTCCAGCAATAGTCGGCCAGCAGCGCGCGTGAGTCCGGAACGAACGGCCACGACGGGTCCTGCAGGTGGGCGCCGAGTTCTTTCGGCGTCCACCACCAACCTTCGGCGATCTCGCTGGGCTGATGTGCCATCGGCCCGTCGTACCTGAGTTCGAACGCAAACAGGTGACAGCGCAACGGAGAGTTGTTCCACTCGCCGTCCCAGGATTTTCGAGCGATCTCCGTCAGTCGGAGTGGCTGGTCTGCCGTTCCGAAGATTCCGAGTTCTTCACCGACTTCACGGATCGCAGTTTCCTGCGGCGTCTCACCTGGATCGACGACACCTCCGGCCAGACAGTCGTGATAGCCCCCGAACACCGCTTTCGTGTCGGTTCGGCGATGGACGTAGATGCGGGAGCCGTCCCCGGTACGAACCAGGACGCCCGCACTCGCGTGCCAGAGCCCACCCGAGTAGACGACGGAACGTGGTGCTCGGCCGATCGGATTACCCGTCCGGTCGTACACGGCGACTACCTCGTCCGCGGGATTCAGGTCTGCGGTGAGAGGTTGGTGCATTCCTCCAACTGTGCCACGCCTGTGGGTGCCGCGCCGCAATCACATAGGCTCTTGTGTCATGCAGCGGATCATCGGTGTCGAGGTCGAATACGGAATATCTTCACCCAGTGAGCCGTCGGCGAATCCGATTCTCACTTCAACCCAGGCGGTGCTTGCCTACGCCGCCGCAGCGGGCGTGCCACGGGCCAAGCGCACACGCTGGGATTACGAGGTCGAATCTCCGCTGCGAGATGCCCGAGGCTTCGATCTGGGGCGAATGAGCGGTCCCGCGCCGGTGATCGACGCGGACGAGATCGGCGCCGCGAACATGATTCTCACCAACGGGGCACGGTTGTACGTCGACCACGCACATCCGGAGTATTCGGCGCCCGAGGTCGCCGACCCGCTCGACGCCGTGATCTGGGACAAGGCCGGCGAACGCGTCATGGAAGCGGCTGCGCGGCACGCATCCAGCGTGCCGGGTGCGCCACGGCTACAGCTGTACAAGAACAACGTCGACGGCAAGGGTGCCTCGTACGGCACGCACGAGAACTACCTCTGCTCACGTGAGACCCCGTTCGCCTCGATCGTGACCGGATTGACGCCGTTTTTCGCGTCCCGGCAGGTGATCTGCGGTTCCGGTCGTGTGGGTCTCGGTCAGTCCGGGGACGAGGCCGGATTCCAGCTTTCGCAGCGATCCGACTACATCGAGGTCGAAGTAGGCCTCGAGACCACGCTCAAGCGCGGAATCATCAACACCCGCGACGAACCGCACGCGGATGCGGACAAGTATCGCCGCCTGCACGTCATCATCGGTGACGCGAACCTCGCGGAGATGTCGACGTACCTCAAAGTTGGAACAACGGCGCTGGTACTCGACCTGATCGAGGCAGGTGTCGACCTCACCGATCTGCAACTGGCGCGTCCGGTCACCGCCGTCCACCACATCAGTCACGACCCCACTCTGCGCAAGACCGTTGCGCTGGCCGACGGACGTGAACTGACAGGGCTTGCGCTGCAACGCATTTACCTCGAACGTGTCTCGAAGTTCCTCGACCGTGAGACCGATCGTGATCCGCGAGCGGACGATATCGTCGCCAAGTGGGCGATGGTTCTCGATCTCCTCGAGCGCGATCCCATGGAGTGCGCGAACATCCTCGACTGGCCGGCCAAACTGCGTCTGCTCGAAGGGTTCCGCAATCGTGAGGGACTCGCGTGGTCGGCGCCGCGATTGCATCTGGTGGATCTGCAGTACTCCGACGTGCGACTCGACAAGGGCCTGTACAACCGCCTGGTTGCTCGCGGCTCCATGGAGCGGCTTGTCACCGAACAGCAGGTTCTCGACGCGGTCACGAACCCTCCCACCGACACTCGCGCATACTTCCGGGGCGAGTGCCTACGCCGATTCGGTGCCGATATCGCGGCCGCGAGCTGGGATTCGGTCATCTTCGATCTCGGCGGTGAATCGTTGATCCGTATCCCCACCCTCGAGCCGCTTCGAGGTACCAAAGCGCACGTCGGAGCGTTGCTCGACTCCGTGGACAGCGCCGCGGAACTGGTTGATCAGCTCACTCACTGAAATCAGCCGATGCGGCTCGCCGTCGCGTCTCTCCACACCTGACGGTGCCGCTCGGTAGGGTGAAGGTCCGAGCGGGATCAGTTACCGACTCTGCTGGGCCGAACAGGATGCTCGCGAGAGCTCCCTTCACACAAGGAGGTCGACGGCGATGGCTCAAGAACAGACGCAGCGTGCCGGTGGCGGCGAAGACGACGAAACCACTGGTGGCGACGGCAGTGCCGGCCAGGAACGTCGCGAGAAGCTCGCTGCAGAAACCGACGACCTGCTCGACGAGATCGACGACGTGTTGGAAGAGAACGCCGAGGACTTCGTCCGTGCCTACGTCCAGAAGGGCGGCCAGTGACGGTGGATCGCGCGCCCCGGATCACAGACGGGGACACACGGTTGAGCTTCGGCTCGAATCTGTCGTCATTCTCGGAATACCTTCGGGTGCATGCACCGGAGCATCTTCCGCAGAACCGCTTCGCCGACACAGGAGGTGTTGTCATGGGCGGGGGAGACGTAGCTCCGCACGGCACCACCATCGTCGCGATCAGCTATGCGGGTGGTGTTCTGCTCGCGGGTGATCGCCGAGCGACGATGGGCAATCTCATCGCCAGCCGTGACGTGCAGAAGGTGTACGTCACGGACGACTACTCGGCTGCGGGTATTGCCGGTACGGCCGGGATCGCAATCGAACTGGTCCGGCTCTTCGCGGTCGAGCTCGAACATTACGAGAAGATCGAAGGCGTCCCACTCACTTTCGACGGCAAGGCCAATCGACTTTCGTCGATGGTTCGAGGAAATCTCGGAGCAGCGATGCAAGGTTTGGCGGTTGTGCCACTGCTCGTGGGTTACGACCTGGACGCGGTCGATCCGTCCACCGCCGGTCGCATCGTCTCCTACGACGTCGTCGGTGGGCGATACGAGGAGCGCGCGGGCTATCACGCAGTCGGATCCGGCTCCCTGTTCGCGAAATCGGCGCTCAAGAAGCTGTATTCACCGGGAATCGACGAGGACACCGCGCTTCGGTTCGCCGTCGAGGCGCTGTACGACGCGGCAGATGACGATTCGGCTACCGGTGGTCCTGATCTGACACGAGGGATCTATCCGACGGCGGTCACCATCACCTCGGCCGGCGCTGTGGAGTTGTCGCCCACCAGGGCTGCCGAGATCGCCAGGGAGATCGTCGCGGCTCGCACTGCGACCGCGAGTCCGGAAGGGGAGTCTGCGCTATGACGATGCCGTATTACGCATCAGCCGAACAGATCATGCGCGATCGTTCGGAATTGGCGCGCAAGGGAATTGCCCGCGGGCGCAGCGTCGTCGTTCTCACCTACCGCGACGGAGTGCTCTTTGTCGCCGAGAACCCGTCGCGTGCTCTGCACAAGGTCAGCGAACTGTACGACCGTCTCGGATTCGCGGCAGTGGGCAAGTACAACGAGTTCGAGAATCTGCGCCGCGCGGGCATCGTCCACGCAGACATGCGTGGGTACTCGTACGACCGTCGGGACGTCACCGGGCGTTCGCTCGCCAATGCGTACGCACAAACCCTGGGAACGATCTTCACCGAGCAGCCCAAGCCGTACGAGGTCGAGATCTGTGTTGCCGAGATCGGTCGCTTCGGAAGCAGTACGCCGGCTCAGCTCTACCGGATCACGTACGACGGATCCATCGCGGACGAGCAGGAATTCGTGGTCATGGGCGGCACGACCGAACCGATCGTGACGGCGATGCGCGAGTCGTACCAGCGAGACCTCGACCTCGAATCCGCAGTGCGGATTGCAGTCG
>NZ_CAURKP010000141.1:0-13983 GCF_963525155.1 uncultured Rhodococcus sp. | reverse complement strand
GGTGCAACTAAGCGTGGTCTACACCACCGCTGAGCGACAGCAGGTTCAGGATCTGAGTACGGGCTCGCCGACCATGTTGGCCAAAGTAGGTCAGCTCAGATTTACTCCCACCCTCACACCCGGTGGGCCCGTCCCCCACGCCGGCACGATGGCTGTCACCGGCGGCGCCGTGAGCAAGGACGGCACGGTGGTAGCGCTCCGCACGTATACCGACGCTTACCTGTACGCAGCTCCCGACGGCGATATCGTGAAAGCGTTGAACACCAACCCGATTCGCGTCCCCCTTCCCGACGAGCCACAAGGTGAGGCGATCGCGTTCGACGCTGCCGGTGATCTGATCAGTGGCTCCGAGGCATACCGAGGGCCATTACCACCAATCCGAATTCTTCGCGGCGCCAGCGACATCGCACTGTCGGACGGAGCGAGCGGCTCTCTCGGGTCGTAGTCGATTCGCGTCCCCGGGAAAGCGGACAGGCGCCGCTATCATGGCCGAGTGAACAAACAACTTCGAGCGACAGTGGTGGTCTCGGCAGTTCTCGCACTGGCTTCGTGTGCGAATTCCCTCGAAGGATCACCGCGCCCGGATGCGTTTGTTCCGAGCATCGACAACCCGGATCCGTCCGAAGCCATCGACGGAGTTGTCACGGTCGACTACCCAGCAGCCCAACACGTACGCCCGCACGAACGCGTGGCGTACACATATTCACCGCCCTTCGGCGGCCGTCATGACTCGGTCTGGGCAAACTGCACCGGAGTTGTTTATCCACAAGCGATTCGGACCGAGAATGCGGTCCATTCTCTCGAGCACGGGGCCGTGTGGATCACGTACAACCCCGACCTCGTCTCGAGCGAGGATCAGGCTCGCTTGGCACAGCGAGTCGAGGGCATGAGCTACACGTTGATGTCGCCGTATCCGACCCTGGATTCGCCGATCTCGCTGCAGTCGTGGGGCCGTCAGCTCAAGCTCGACAACGCCGCGGACGCGCGCATCGATCAGTTCGTCTCGGCTCTGCGCGTCAACCCGAACACGTATCCCGAAGTGGGCGCGACCTGTTCGGTGCCGGTGACGAGCTTCGACCCGAACAACCCGCCGCCATTCGACCCCACCACTCCGGATCCGTCATCTCCCACAACCGTTCCGGAGCGGTAGCGTCTCAGCAGGCCCCGCTTCGCGGCGTAGACACCTACTTGCCTCGTGAACGGCGTTCCAGTTCGACTGCCCGTCGCATGGTTTCCCGAGCCCGGCTTCGGTCACCGGCATAGTCGTAGGCGCGAGCAAGTCGGAAGTTCTGCTTCCAGTTGTCCGGGTCTGCTTCCCAGTCGACCTTGATCTGGGCGAACAACTCGTCGGCAGCCGCTCGCTCGATCCGGCCCGAAGGCAATTTCGGAAGCGCAGACGCATCGACAGCGAGGCCCTCGTCGTGAATCTGCTGCGCGAGGCGCTGGTGCGTGAAGCCGGCACGGAGCGTGGCGATGACGAGCCACAGCCCCAGGAACGGCAGGATCAGCACGCCGATCCCGAGACCGATCGCGGCGCCGCCACCGTCCTGGATGAGCTGGATTCCGCGCTGGCCGAGCAGCACGAAGTACACCGCGAGCGCAATGCAAATCGCGACGATCAGTGCGACGGTGCGGGTGGTCTTGTTCATAGATCGAGAAAGGAATCGATACCGACCGTCAGACCCGGACGCGAGCCGATCTGGCGGACACCGAGCAGAACGCCCGGCGCGAACGAATTCCGGTCGATCGAGTCGTGGCGAATGGTCAGCGTCTCGCCCTGAGTTCCGAGAATCACTTCCTGATGCGCAACCAGTCCGGCCATCCGCACGGAGTGAACCCGGACGCCGTCGACGTCCGCTCCGCGCGCACCCTCGAGCTCGGTCGTGGTGGCGTCAGGACTGCGTCCCACGCCTGCTTCCGCGCGAGCCTCGGCGATCATCGCGGCCGTTCGGTATGCGGTGCCCGAGGGAGCATCTGCCTTGTTGGGGTGATGGAGTTCGATGACCTCGACGGAATCGAAGAAGCGCGCCGCGGCAGCCGAGAAGCGCATCAACAGCACAGCACCGATGGCGAAGTTCGGGGCGATCAGAACACCCGTTGCCGGCTGGGCGTCGAGCCAGGACTGCACAGTCGCAAGCCTGGACTCGTTGAAACCGGTGGTGCCGATCACTGCGTGAATTCCGTTGGCCACGAGGAATTCCAGATTTCCCATGACGACGTCGGGGTGCGTGAAATCGACCACTACCTGAGTGCGGGTGTCGACAAACGTCTCGATGCGATCACCGGTGTCGACCTGAGCGACGAGTTCCAGATCGGGAGCAGCTTCCACTGCCTCGCAGATCGCTCGACCGACCTTGCCCTTGGCTCCCAGAACCCCGACCCTGATGGGTGCTGCACTCACGTCTTCCACGCTCCGTCCGATGCATTGTTTGAGGTGAAGCCTACGCAATCACCCCGATGCGCTCACCATCAGTCGGGCGGGAGTTATGTCACCACTGGCACACTGGACGTAGTGAGCAACCGTCCGCAAGTCCGCGAAACCGGCAACCTTCGACCACTCGAGTTGGCAACGGGTGCCGTCATGGCCGGATTCACGGTCGCGTTGTCCGTCATTGCCACGGTCATCCCCATGGCCAGCGCCCTCAACCTCGTGGCCGCCGTTCCGATGGGAATTGTTGCCCAGCGCTTCCGAGTCCGCGCCGTGACGACGGCCGGTATCTCGGCCACGGCAGTCGCCTTTGTCGCGGCGGGTTCGGGATCTGCGGCGGCGGTCGCATTGAGCGCTCTCCTCGGCGGAATCATCGGTACGGTCAAGCGGCGCGGTCTCGGCTTCGTCTCCGCATTGCTGTCGTCATTGGTCATCGGGCCCGCGCTGGCGTTGTTCTCCATAGTCCTGTTGCTTGTTCTCGCTCCGCTGCGCACCTTGTTGTTGACCTCGCTCGAGAACACCGCGTTGGGCGTGGCCGAGATCTTGAAGCGTGCCCCCACACTGGTCGGCGCAGCCGAATGGATCGAGAACAGCATCGGCTCGATCATCGACTACTGGTGGTTGTGGATCGGCGTGTCCATCATCTCCGGAATCGTCCTCAGTACCGTCGTCTCCTATTTCGTCCTCGGCGCCGTCCTCGACCGATTGGCTGCACTCCCTTCGGCCGACCCGCTCCAGACAGCACCCGACGACCGTCCGATCGATCCGTTGCCGGTCACTTTCGATCACGTGGGCTTCACCTATCCGGGTGCAACGACGCCGGCCCTCGTCGACGTCAACTTCACCGTGCGACGAGGAGAGTTCGTCACCGTCGTCGGCCACAACGGCTCGGGCAAGTCCACACTCACCCGGTTGCTCGCCGGTCGCGCGCCGACTGTCGGGACGCTGACGAGACCCGGGTCCGCCGGTCTCGGCCGACACGGCGGAACCGCCGTCGTCCTCCAACGACCCGAAAGCCAGATCCTCGGAACCCGCGTCGCGGACGACGTCGTCTGGGGGCTCCCCCCCGAGTCGCATCCCGACGTCGATGCACTGCTGGCCGAGGTGGGACTCGCGGGCATGGGTATGCGTGAGACCTCCGGGCTGTCCGGTGGCGAGATGCAACGTCTGGCTGTTGCAGCCGCGCTGGCGCGGCGCCCCGCTCTGCTGATCGCGGACGAAGCCACCGCGATGGTCGATCAGGCCGGCCGGGAGGAATTGGTCTCGCTCCTCGCCGAACTTCCGCGACGCCACCCGATGGCCGTGGTACTGGTCACCCATCACCACGCCGACACCCGCAACGCAGATCGGGTGATTCAACTACAACGCGGACGGCAGATCGATCACCAACCCGGTTGGATGACGTCGACGTTCGGGGGTCCGCCGTCTGCGCCGTGGCCGGTCAGCACTCGAGCTGTCCTCCAACTCACCGATGTCACCCACACGTACAACGACCGGACTCCGTGGTCGCGGCGCGCACTGTCGGACGTCAATCTCACAATCGGAGACGGCGACGGGCTGCTGGTTCTGGGCGGCAACGGTTCCGGTAAATCGACTCTGGCCTGGATCATGGCGGGCTTGATCGCACCGAGCAAGGGAACCGCAGTCTTCGACGGCAAACCCGTCTCACGCCAACTCGGCACCGTCGGTCTCACGTTCCAGCATTCGCGACTGCAGCTGCAACGCCGAACCGTCGCCGAAGACATCGAGGCCGCCGGAGGTCCGGAGATCGGATCGGTGCAAGTCTCGTGGGCGCTCGACGCCGTCGGACTCGACCGTCACATCGCCGGCCGCAGCATCGACGAGTTGAGCGGCGGACAGATGCGACGCGTCGTCCTGGCCGGTCTCCTCGTGCGCCAACCGCGGGTACTCATCCTCGACGAACCGCTGGCCGGTCTCGATCCACCCGGTCGACACGAAATCCTGAACGTACTCAGGTGGATTCGTCGGAACGGAACCGCAGTAGTCGTCATCTCCCACGATGTCGACGGCATGGACGCCGTATGCAGCAGAACAATTCGACTGTCGGAGGGTCGCATCCTCGACCCTGCCGCCAGCAGCGCCTTGGAAGGATCGACGACGTGACAACACTTCTGCGCGAAGTCCCGACTTCATCGCCGATCCACCGATTGTGGGCCGGAACGAAGATCGTTGCCGTCGTTCTCGTCAGCATCGTGGTCGTGACCGCTCCGTCCTGGCCGGCGATCGGCGTCGTACTCGGATTGTTGTTGCTGACCGCGGTGATCGGACGCATCCCCCCGACTGCAGTTCCGCGACCTCCGTGGTGGTTGTGGGCGCTGATCCTGCTCGGCGCGTTGATCAATCTTCCGATCGGCCTCGACGCAGTCTTCATCTACCTGCAAGCTGTGACGTTCGGTCTTGTATTGCTCTGCGTCTCACTGATGTTGGCATGGACCACGTCGATGAGCGATGTGGCGCCGGCACTGGCAACACTCGGTAGACCGCTACGATTCCTCAAGATCCCGGTCGACGAGTGGGCGATCGCGACGGCCCTCTGCATTCGTTCACTTCCGCTCTTGATCGACGAGATGCTCACCCTGGTGGCGGCGCGACGACTACGCCCGAAAGCTGTGGTCAACAGCGCTGCCGACAATTCGATAGTCGATCTGATCACCACGACCATGTCGGTGGCAATTCGGCGCTCTGCCGAGATGGGTGAAGCGATCTCCGCTCGCGGGGGCACCGGTTTGATCGCGGCGTACCCCAAGCGCCCTCAGCTCGCCGACCTGTTCGCACTGACCGTCGTCATCGCCGCGTGCGTCAGCGCGGTTGTTTTGACTCTGGTTCTGCGCTGATCGGGTCACCACTGACAGAATTTCCCTGGGCGATGATCGCAGAACCCATCCAGCGCCGTAGGTATCGCCGCAGTTCCTCGTCGCTCCGCTTCGGGTCGCCGGGCGCGAGGAAAAACGACTGCATCGTCCGCAGGACGTATTCGACCAGTTCCTGAAGTGACGTCTCGTCGTATCCGTAACTCAGCCAGTCCACGTCGAAGCGGGTGATCATCGCCATTCCGAAGGCCTGCGCCTCCTGAGAGGTCAGACCCTCGGGATGAAGACTCGAATTCGTGCTGGTGAGCAGAATGCCGAGATGGGGCGTTCGGTGGACCTGGGTCAAGGTGTAGACGACACCTTCGGTCATCGCCTCGACGGGGTCTTCGATGCCGCTCACGTGAGTGGTCAGTCGATCGAGATAGCCGTCGACCGACGCGATCGCCGCTGCCCTCATCAGAGCGTCGGCGCTGGGAAAGTATCGATACACGGTCTGCCGGATCACGCCCAGTGACTCGGCGACGTCGCCGATGCTGATTTCCGAACTCGTCCGTGCGATCAACTCGACCGCGGCCTCGACAATGCGACGAGACGCATCTTCGTCACTGTCCGGTGGATTGCCGCCCCACCCACGCCTTCGTGCCACTGCCCACTTCCTCGCTCGAACGAGGCTCGAACCATGTCTTTGCGCTCGAAGTCCAAGAGCCACAGGCTAACACAGGCAGGTTTTGCATCTGCGCCCCTCGAATTCACTCCCCTCGCCGAAAGTGAACATACAACTGCACACCAATATGTATGATTACCGCCACACGTGGCTTCGAGTGCCAGCGCGGCCACCTGACCAGCCCCTCCGAAAGACGAGGTTCGACAAGTGACCAACCTTCAACCCCGAAAAATGGACTTCGGATTCGAGGATCAGGACGTTCCCTTCCTGTGGAACCCGGAGAATCCGGCCTGGTCGAGCATGTCCAACGCGGTCTCGTTCCTGGCCATCGGTTTCGAGAAGATGATCGTGAAGATGATCATGCAGACCAAGTCGCGGATCAGCGATCCTGAGGTGGCCGAGGAAGCCGTGGCGTTCATGCGTCAGGAAGGCCATCACTCGACCGCGCACCGCCAGCATGTGAAGGCTCTGATCAGGCGCTACCCCGGACTGCAGAACACGCTCGACGCTGTGATCGGTGAATTCGATCTACTGACCGAGGCGACCTCGCTGAACTACCGGCTTGCATACACCGCAGATCTGGAGGCGACCTTCACACCGGTGTTCAAACTGATGCTCGACAACGAGGCGACCTTGTTCCGTCCGGGAGACGACCGCGTCGCGTCGCTGTTCATCTGGCACTTCGTCGAGGAGGTCGAGCATCGCAGCTCGGCTCTGATCATCTTCAATTCCGTTGTCGGAAGCGAGCTTTACCGGATGCGGATGGCACCGTCGATCTTCGCGCACGTGATGAAGGTGATTCGTATCGCCTGCGCAGGCTTCAACCAGCACGTTCCGCTCTCCGAGCGGCAAGTCGACTCACTGTCGATGTTCGCCACCCACCGCACCAAGCAGAAGGTTCTGACGTCGTTCGCTCCGTATCTGACCAAGGGCACGATGCCTCGCGCCTTCGATCACCTTCGACTCGGAGAACAACTCGTCGCACTCGGCGGTGTCTTCCGCAGCCAGATGCCCAATCACAACCCGGACCACGAGAAACTCCCCGCACTCGCCGACCAGTGGTTCAAGCGTTACGACGACGGCTACGACTGCACACGCTGGTACACCGCCGAATCTCAGGCACAAGCCGAGTCGATCACGTCAGGGGCCAACTGATGGCAGAACACTGCTCCCCCACGTTCTCCCAGCTCGCAACAGAACTCGGTTTCTCCTGTCAGGAAGCAGGTGGACTCGTCGAGTTCCGTAACCCGGCGGCGCTGGAGAACTGGACCCTGCCCGTCCTCGAATGGACCATCATCGTCGGCTCGGTGCTCGCACTGGTCCTGGCGATCGTGCGGTTGCGCCGCAACGGCGACCCCACCAATCTGGTTCTCTGGTTCGGCGCCACCGCCTACCTGTTCATCATCGAGCCTCCGCTGTACTTCCCGGCGGCGTTCGGCATCGAAGAACAAGTGGACACGATGTTCGCGCACAACGTGTTCACCGTCGACTTCATGTGGGGTCGACTGCCGCTGTACATCGTTGCCATCTATCCACTGATGGCGACGTTGGCCTTCGAAATAGTCAGAATGCTCGGCGTTTTCCGCAAATACGGTCCACTACTGGGCGCTGTCTGCGTCGGCTTCGTCCACCATGCGTTCTACGAAATCTTCGACCACCTGGGGCCCCAGTTGCGGTGGTGGGAGTGGTCGACGTCGAACCCGATCAACCAACCCATGTTCGACGCGGTTCCACTTCCCAGCGTGGTCGTCTTCGCCGCGCTGTGGCCGATGTCGTTGGCATTCTGCGTCCAGTACTTCGTCGGACGGCACGTCGATGCCGGCAAGCACTTCTCCGGACTTCAATTGGTATGGCGCACCATCGTGATCGGCCTGCTGGCCTCGCTGGGTACGTTCATTCTCCCGCTCCCGGCGACGGTCTTCGGTATGGGAAGCGACACTGTCCGCGGGTTCCTCTACGCCGCTGAACTTGCAGTCCTCACAGTGGTCGCGATCGTGGTTCTCGTCCGCCAATGGACGCACCTGCGCTCGGCAGAATCGAACACTCCTGCACACACCAACAGGTTCGTGCAGATCTACAGCGTGGTGTACCTGGTTGTCATGGCCGTCCTCTGGGCGAGTGCGCTTCCCGACTTCTTCGACGCGGTCGACGGTTCCACCAGCGCTGGAGATCCCATCGGGAACCTCTGGTACACAGTGGCGTGCTTCGTCATCGCAATCCTGTGCGTGAGCGCAACTTTCACCATTCCGAAGCGGAACTCCGGGACGGCCGACGCCGAGCTCCTCGGGGCAAACTCAGCGACTCCGGCTACCTAGGCGACCGGGACGAGACCGCTCGGGTCTCGTCCCGGTTTCTCGGTTTCACGGGACGCGGTGAGTCCACTCTTCGGTTCTGAACTTCGTGTCCACCAGCTTGCGCGCCTGCTCCAACTCCGAGTCCGTGTAATCGCTGTCGTGGGTGTCGTATTGACCTCGGAAGTGCTGCGCAAACGACTCCAGGATTGCTGCACGCGTCATTCCGGTCTGCGAACGCAGCGGATCGACGCGCTTGGCCGCACTCTTGGTTCCCTTGTCCGACATCTTCTCTCGTCCGATTCGCAACACCTGCGTCATCTTCTCAGCGTCGATGTCGTAGGCCATGGTCACGTGATGGAGCACAGTGCCGGACGCGAATCGCTTCTGAGCGGCGCCGGCGATCTTGCCCTTGTCCGAGGCGATGTCGTTGAGCGGCACATACCGAGCGTTGATACCGACCTCGGCAAGCGCTCCCATGACCCACTGATCGAGAAATGCGTAGGACTGCTCGAAACTCAAACCCTCGACCAATGACGCCGGTACTGCCAACGAGTACGTGATGCAGTTGCCCGGTTCCATGAACATCGCGCCGCCACCGGAGATTCGGCGCACCACCCCGATGCCGTACCGCGCAGCCGCCTCGGAGTCGACCTCGTTACGCACGGACTGGAACGATCCGATCACGACCAAGGGCGAGTCCCAGTCCCAGAAACGCAATGTCGGCGGACGCTCACCCGATGCGACCTCACGCGCGATGACCTCGTCCAGCGCGACGTGCATCGCGGGATCGAGAACCACCGGCGGGATGAGGTCGAAGGTGTGATCCGCCCAGCTCGTGGCGTGGCCGAGTGCGCGCCGGATCGCGATGCCGACCGACTGCGGCGTGAAGCCGATCATCGAGACGGACTCGTCGAGCGCAGTGGAGATGGCATGCGCCAACTGTTCTGCATCCGAGTCGGCGGGCATTCCGCGCAACGCCGCGTTGATGTCGTCGAGCGCGCTGTCGGGCTCGAGGAAGAAGTCCCCCGAGACTGCGACTTCGGACAGCCGACCGTCCGCCACCTCGACGTCGACCGCGACCAGTTTTCCACCAGGAACCTTGTACTCTCCACGCATCCGTCCAGCCTATCCCTGCGGGATTCTCTGCGGTGAGCGCCGTCGAAGATCACACCGCGCGCGCAGTGCGCATCTGTTCGGAAGGCAGGGCGACCAAGTAACCACACCTGTAAGTCGCTGCGGGGCTGCATAATCGCGCGGACGGGACCGCACGTGTCGACCCCTGGCAATTTGGCCGAGCAACGGCCCTGCTTCTGCCGACAGGCGAGATGATCTCTGTGGTGGGAGGATTGCCGCAACGAGCCAACTCCCTGGCGAGCCACAACGGAGGTAGACATGAAGGTCCCGGCGTTCCACTCGACGGTTCCTTCGGATCTCGACGTCTATCACGACAACGAAAGCTGCATTTTGGCCGCGCGCATCGCAGTGTCCCATCGTGCCCCCGGAGTCGACGGCCGACCGTGGTGCACTGCGTGTGCGTCTTTGGACTGACGAGCGACCACCAGCTCACTCACACCCACGTCGCCGATTCGGGGACAACCCCGTTGGCCCGAGCATTCGCATCGATGACAGCGCGGAGCCACACTGTCAGACCGGTCTCGACCTGCTCGTAGAACGCGGTGAATCCCGGATCGGCCACGTACATCCGTCCCAGACACACCTGCATCGAATGTGTGCAGTCGAAGTAAACCCCGATCGACGCTCGGTGCCGTTCTGCCAGCGAATTCGCCTCGGCGCTTCCCGGTTCGACTCCGGACCGGCACGCCAGCGCCAGGTCTTCGTTGAGCATCTCGACGCAGTCGGCAATCTTCTGCCAATCCTCAGCGGTCCTACCTGCCGACCGTTCCGCGTGCTGCGCCCACTGCGCGCTGTCGCCCCAACGCTCGTGCGCCTCCGGCCCCCATGACGGCTGCCAGTGTCGGCCGAAGATCGACACCTGCTCGTGTGCCGGCAACAGCACACCCGACTTCCTGGCATCGATGATGCGATCCAAGGACTCGCCCAGTTCCTCCAAGTCGGCTATCCGTTGCCGCAACTCGGCGCGCTGCCCACACAGCGTCTTGTCCACGTCGGCTGCGGGCGCATCGAGCAATATCCTGATCTCGTCGAGCGACAAGCCCACGTCACGGTAGACAAGCACCCGGCCGATGCGGCCGAGGTCCGCGTCGGTGTACAGCCGGTAGCCCCCGTCACTGCGCCCGGACGGACGCACCAAACCGATTGCGTCCCAATGATGGAGGGTACGTACGGTTATGCCTAGTCGTGATGCGGCAGCACCGACAGTGAGAGCACTGTCTGCCTCGTCTCCGAAGAGTTGGTCCGTCACGTGATCCAGTCTGACAGACGCGGTTCGGGAGGCCACAGCGTCAGACCTCGGTTCAGTCGTCGGGTCCGTCAATTCCCATGCCTCGCAGATGCTCGGCCTCGGCACTGTTCGGGTCGTACGGACGAGCGGCCGTCATGATCACGCGCGCGTTCTCTGGTGTCACAATCTCCAACTCCAGTGAATTCCACGGCTTCAGATGTGGACCGCTGGTGCATCCGGGCCGCAATTCCTCACACGCCTGTGCTATCTGGTCCATCTGACTCAGCACACACGCAAAGCTCACACTGACGGACGGTGGTGAATCTGCACATTCGCCGGGCACGAGCAGAACGTCTTGAAATGCCCAGCGTCGCAGGTGCGTCAGTCGATCCGGTACCGAAAAGAGGTCGAAGAAACCGAGCCCACGGATCCAGAAGTCGGCAGATTCGGCCAGATCCGATGTCGGAACCGACACGAACATGGGCATTCCGTAGAGACCTCGGAACTGTTCCGGAGGCACGGCGTCTGTAGCGGGGACAGGGACGGGGCTGATGTCGAATGCCGGGTAAGTATCGGTCATGAAGCCATCGTGAGCCCTCACGCTACGTCAGGGTCAAATCGTGTGAAATCCGATCGAACCAGATTGCGCGATCACACCGTGCGTGCGAATGCGCCGTCGTCTGCGAATACCCGTTGGGCAAAGCGTTCGCCGATGAGACGGTGCGTCGCAGCGTTCGGATGGAGCTGATCGGGAAGCGGCAGCTCTTCGTTCTCGGCCGCACCGTAGAGATCGCACCCGTCGACGTAATGCAGATTGGGATCAACCGCCGATCGCTGGGTTACGATGCGCGCCAACTCTTCCCGAATAGAGCGCAGCGTCAGCTTTCCGGCTGCACGCTCGGCAGAATCGCCGGTAGCAACGAATCGCATTTCGCCTCTGGCAAGCGCGTCGAAATCGAATGCACCAGGTCCAGGCGTGTCTTCGTGAATCGGGCAATAGACAGGCGAGACGACCAGCAGTGGAGACACTGGATGACCGTCGCGGACGGTGTCGAGGAAGCCGTGCATTGCCGACGTGAAGGCCCGCAGGCGCATCACGTCGGAGTTGACCAGATTGATGCCTATCTTGATGCTGATGAGGTCGGCAGGAGTGTCTCGCATAGCGCGGGCGACGTACTGGTCCAGCAGAGCGCTGCCGCCGAACCCGAGGTTGATCAGATCCACGCCGCCGAGGGAGGCTGCGAGAGCAGGCCAAGTGCGGGAGGGACTTTCAGCGCCGGAGCCTTGACTGATCGAGCTTCCGTGATGGAGCCACACATCACGCTTCGTGCCGACTGCGAGTTCGAGCGGGGCGTCGGTTCGCAATGCGACAAGTTCGGTGGTTTCGTTGTGCGGCAACCAGATCTCGACGGTCTTGGATCGCGCGGGCAAGTCCGCGAAGCGGATGGTGCTGACGGGTCCGGATTGTCTCTGAGCGGTACCGGTCGCCATGTCGATCGTCACCGTGTTGCCACCCTCAGCGATTGCGTGCCCGGTTGGTTCGCCGTCGACGATCAGGTCGTACACCCCTTGCGGCCTCGGCGGAGCACCGATGTAGATCATTTTCGTGGGCAGAGTGTCGAGTTCGATGGCCGTAGCGCTGGTTCGGAACACCAGCCGCACTCCGGACGGTTGTGATTGCGCCATTGCCATCTGCCCGTCAGCGAATTGCGTGCGAGCTCTGGCAGGCAGACGGTGTGTCAGCACACCGCGTTCGGTCCGCTCGAGCTCGAGGGCTCCGCGCACGATGTCCTCGGAAATTGCGGTAGTAATCCAGCTGCTCTGGCTGTTCATCTCATTCACCTGTAGATAAGTTGCGAAGGTTTTAACTACAGCACACAGTAATTTGCCTATACTATTTAGGCAAGCGGTTTCACTTCTCGACGAACAGGACCAACGGACATGCCTCGCGCAGGACTGACACCCGAACGCCTCGCCGTGGCGGGCGCCGAATTGGCCGACGAGGTGGGCTTCGAGCAGGTGACCGTATCGGCGGTCGCCAGAGCGTTCGACGTCAAGGTCGCAAGCCTGTACTCGCACGTAAAAAGTTCGAACGACCTCAAAACCAGAATCGCGCTGCTTGCCTTGGAAGAGATGGCCGACCAGGCTGCCGACGCCGTGGCCGGTCGGTCCGGTCGCGACGCCTTGACCGCCTTCGCGAACGTGTACCGCAACTACGCGAGGTCACACCCTGGTCGGTACGCCGCGTCACAGATGCGCCTCACCCCGGAGGCCGCAGCTGCGAGCGCGGGCTTCAGACACTCGCAGATGATGCGATCGATTCTGCGCGGGTACAACCTCACCGATCTCGATCAGACCCACGCAGTTCGGTTGCTCGGCAGCGTTTTTCATGGGTACGCCAGCCTCGAGTTGGGTGGATCGTTCAGCCACAGTGCACCGGACAGCGCCGAAAGCTGGGCAAGAATCCTCGAGGCACTCGATTCGATGCTGACCAATTGGCCAGCGTCGAGTCCATGACCAGGCATGCTTTTTGCGAGCAAAGTTCTTGCGCCACTTGGTGATCGCACACGGCCAAGAAACCTCGGGCCCACCCCAGGAGCGGCGCCACACAATCGCGCGCCCCGCAACCATTGCTCGCACTGGGACAGAAGAAGGTCCGAGTAGGCAAGAAGCCGGACGTGGAGCTCCGCTTAGAGGAGAAGCTTGGCGCGCAGAGAGTCGACAGTGCCCTGGTCGACGCCGAGGCCCTCCCGTACGTAAGTATCCATACCGCCGTAGAGCCGGTCCACCTGTGCATACGCCGCATCGAGCCACGACAGGTCCACCGCGTCGTCCCGGCCCAGGTACGTGTTCGACGCCATGAAATCGGCACTGATGACCTCACGCGGGACACCCAGAATGGTCAGCAGGATCGCGGTACCCCAACCGGTGCGGTCCTTCCCTGCACTGCAGTGGTAGACGGTTGCGCCGTCGGAGTTGTTCGCGATCGCAGTCAGCAGGTCACGAAAGGCGACATCGGAACCCCGGTAGTTGACCATGAACGGGTAGCCGATGCTCTGGCCGATGTTCGAGGTTCCCTTGACTGCGCCGTCGATCAACGCGCGACCGAGGGTCAAGGGAACGAACTCGTGGAACGCGATGCCGTGTTCGATACTGACGACGTCGGCGACCTGGTAGGTGACCCCGGCTGGGATCCGATCGGGATCCTCCGCACGTTCGGAGGCGTTGCGCAGGTCGACGTCGAGGGTCAGGTTCGCGGCGGTGAGTTTTGCCAGATCAGTCTCATTGAGCGAGCTGAGCTTGTTGGAACGGAACACCAGGCCTGTCCGGACGGTCCTGCCATCGGTAGTCCGATACCCGCCGATATCGCGGAAGTTCCGCGCCTCGTCGAGCCTGATCTCGGC
>NZ_CAURKP010000140.1:0-14047 GCF_963525155.1 uncultured Rhodococcus sp. | reverse complement strand
GAGTGAAGGTGGCTTCTCGCATGAGCCGCTCGGGGGTGTTGCTGCCGACGAGGGCGCGGCTTCCGGTCGCAGTGACGAGCGTGGCCGATGCTCGTATCGCAAGTTCCGATGCGCGGGCGCGTGCGGCCGACATGTCGCCGCCGCCGCGCAGTGCTGCATCGAGATCGGCGCGCGCCCGGGCGGCTTGTTCTTCGAACGCGTCGGCGTCGACTCCCAGATCCGCGAGTTCGGTCACGGCGCGGCGGGCGATGCCCATGGCCATCGCGCCATTGAGCCACAAGCCGGGGAGTTGGGTGCTCTGGAACTGTTCGTCGCTGACGACCGCACAGACGTCGGGATCGGGAATTTCGAAAGCGTCGAACACGATTCGGACGGTGTTGCTCCCGCGCGCCGCGATCAGTGGAAGCTCCTCGATCGTCAGACCCGGGGCCTCGCCCACCGGTACGACGGAATGAACGATGGAATTGTCGAACTCGTCCCGCGCCGACACCAAGAGAACATCGACGATGCCCCAACCGGTGACGAAGGGTGCGATCCCGTCGAGGACGTAACCGTCGTTCACCCGCTTCGCCCACAGAAGCGGTGGGCGGGGGATGGCGCCGGCATACGCAACCCCACCGCGAATCGTGCCGGAGACCAGACCGTCCCAGTATTGTTCGCGCAGAGACGTATTGGTACTCGCTGCCAGGGCCCCGACGACGCCGTGATGCTGCATCCAGGTGAACGTCGTGGCGAGGCAACCGCCGCACAAGGTTTCGAGGACCTCGACCAGTTCTTCGCTGCTGGGGCCACCCTCACCGAGGGCGGCGATGCCGTAGAAGCCGTCGGCGGCGAGCGCGTCGAAATGGCTGCTGGGGATTTCTCCGTCGGCGTCGACGCTGTCGGCGACGGGAAACAGAACGGTATCGGCGATCTCACGCGCAAGTTCCGGCCACTTGGTCACGCTGTCAGGGTAAGCCGTGAGCCGGGGTTGTGGTGTGGAACTGAAGCGGTGGCGTATCTAGAAGGACGGCGGTGAACTCACGATGAGGAATCTCGCAACTGCAGCGGTGCGATTGAACCACCGATGCGGGATGGTCGAGGTGTAGAGGAGGGTATCGCCGACATGAAGAACGTGATGCTCGTCCAGCCCGACCTCGACCTCGACAGATCCTTCGAGAACGTGAATGAATTCTTCGCCGGCATGTTCGGTGTGCTCACCTGCCTCGGAGTGAGGTGCTGCCGTGATCTCGTTGGGTTCCATGGTCCGTGAGCCGGTCGAGCAGAATCGGATCACCGAATCGTGTGCCAGTTCGAAGGTTCGCCCCTCGCCGGCGCGGACGAGGCTGGACGGAGTTCGCTCGCCCTGTGCCAAGAGTGAGTGCGCCGTGGTGCCGAGCGATTGCGCGAGGCGGTGAAGGTTCATGACGCTGGGTACTGCGTGCCCGTTTTCGGTTTGGCTCAGGAATGGCTGCGACAACCCTGACTTCACGGCAACCTCACGCAACGTCAAACCGGCTTCTTTTCTCGCTGTCCGCACGGCTGCCCCGATTGCGGTCGCTATCGCTCTCTGGTCGTCGTCCATGTGCCGAAGATAGCAGTGCTCTGGTGAAAGTTTTGATTACACAGACGAAACAAATTCGACCACGGTAAGAAATTATCGACGTGCTGAATAGTCCCGTACACGAAACACTTCCAGCTTCGGACGGAGATCGGCGCATGGCCATCCATCCAGTCGACCAGCGGCTCCCCATTGCCCGCCAGTCTGCTTTTGCTCTTCAGCACGTCCTCATCATGTACACCGGTTGCATCACGGTTCCGCTGGTTTTCGGTGCCGCCGTCGGGCTGGACCGCAGCACGGTCGCGATGCTGATCAGTGCGGACTTGCTCGTTGCAGGCATCATCACGATCATTCAGAGCCTGGGCGTCGGCAAGGTTGCCGGTGTCCGCCTGCCGATCGTCTGCGGTGCGACGTTCGCCGGGCTGACGCCGATGATTCTGATCGCCAAGGAGTACGGCCTGCAGGCCGTGTACGGGTCCATGCTGGTCGGTGGCGTGGTCGGCATAGCCTTGGCCGTCCCGTTCGCCAAAATCGTCCGATACTTCCCACCCCTGGTCACCGGCGTCGTCCTCACAGTCATCGGCATCTCGTTGATCGGTGTCGCGGGAGGACTGATCGTCGGAAACGACCCGACCTCCCCGTCGTTCGCCGATCCGAAGAATCTGGCGCTGGCTGCCGCAGTCGTTGTGATCGCGGTGGCGTTCATCTGCCTCGGTCGCGGGATGTGGACGCAACTCGGTGTACTGATGGCGCTTGTGATCGGCACCGTGATCGCCATCCCGATGGGCCTGATCGATCTGAGTGGCGTCGGCGGCTCGGCCTGGGTGGGCTTCCCGATGCCGTTCCACTTCGGCGCTCCGGAGTTTCCCGTCACCGCCGTGGTGGCGATGAGTATCGTCATGGCAGTCGTCTTCGCAGAATCGACGGCGAGCATGCTGGCGGTCAGCGAGATCACCGGAAAGCCTTTGAAGAAAGCAGATCTCGCACGAGGGCTGGTGGCCGACGGGATGTCGGGAGTTCTGGGCGGAATCTTCAATGCCTTTGTCGACACCGTTTTCTCGCAGAATGTCGGCGCTGTTGCCACGACCCGGGTGTACAGCCGGTACGTGACCGCTACCAGCGGTGCCATTCTGATCGTCCTCGGCCTCATCCCGCGAATGGGTGAAGTGGTTGCAGCCCTGCCTGATCCGGTGGTCGGCGGCGTCGGAATCATCTTGTTCTCCACTGTCGCCGTGGTCGGAATCAACACGCTGCGCAAGGTCGATCTCAGTGACCCGATCAACACCACGATCGCCGCTGTATCGGTGGGGATCGGTATTCTTCCGGAATTTGCGGAGGGGATGTTCGAGCGATTCCCCTCCTCGGCTCAGATCCTCCTCGGTAGCGGCATCACCTTGGCTGCGGCCTCGGCCTTTTCGCTCAATCTGCTGTTCAATCACACCCGACTCGGTGAACTCGCGAGGCGATCGCGAGAGAGCCTCCATGCCACTGCAAAATCTGAACCCGCCACCAGCTCTGCAGGAGACGCCAGTGTCACAGTCCCAGTCTGATCCCTTCGAAGTGCCCGTCGTCGACATCTCGCCTTACGTGCTCGGTGGTGCCGACCAGGACAAGGCGCGAGTGGCTGCCGAAGTCGACCATGCCTGTCGGACTGTAGGTTTCATGCAGATTCGAGGCCACGGTGTTCCGGCCGCTGTTTCTTCCGGCCTCGCCGAAGCGATGGACGACTTCTTCGGGCTGCCGATGGAGACGAAGTCGGGCTACCGAATCGAGGGCGCGAATCGTGGGTACAGCCCGCCCAAGAGCGAGTCGCTGAGCCTGAGCCTCGGCGTCGAATCCGCGACCAGAATGAACGACTTTTTCGAGGCTTTCAACGTCGGAACCGAAGCCCGATCATTCACCGAACTCGAACTGTCGGAGGACGATTACGGAATCAACCTGTGGCCCGCAGTGTCTGGTTTCACGGAGCGGGTGGAGAATTACTACGCCCATGGCGAGCGGGTGGCACGCACACTGACCACCATTTTCGAAGACGCGCTCGGGCTGACCCCAGGATTCTTCGAGTCGATCACCGACCACTCCATCGACGTACTGCGGATGAACAACTACGCGTTACCCGAAGGGACGGTGACGTTGGACGGTGAGTTGAAGGGGATGGGCGAACATACCGATTTCGGGCTGGTCACCGTGCTGTGGGCGGACCAGGTCGAAGGTTTGCAAGTACTCGGGAGCGACCGACGCTGGCACGATGTCTGGCCGCACGACGGCGCACTACTGGTCAACCTCGGGGATCTCACCGCGCGACTGACCAACGACAGGTGGATGTCCACGCTGCACCGAGTTGCGCCTCCGGTGGTGAACGGCACCATCAAGCGCCGGCGATCGGCGGCCTTCTTCCATGACGGAAACGTCGACGCGGTGATTGCGACCTTGCCGAGTTTTCAGGACGACTCCGGCTTGGAGTACGAACCCATTACCGTTCGCGATCACATCAAGGCCAAATTGGCCGGGTCGAGGCAGGGGAAGTCCAACGCCGCCGCAGGTCGTGAGGCGGCTCGGGTACTTTCGGCTGCAGAGCTCGAGGTCAAGCAGTGAGTGCACGGAACATCGTCCTGATCCACGGAGCGTGGGCCGGCGGGTGGGTCTGGGATCGTGTGTGTGGCCCACTGAAATCGGCCGGCTTCAATCCCGTTGTGGTGGAGCTTCCCGGCTCGGGAAGTTGGAACCCAGACGACGTGATCGATCTCGATGTCGTTGCCGAACATGTTGTGGCAGTTGTCGAGTCCTTGGACGGACAGTGCGCCCTCGTCGGTCACTCCGGCGGTGGCATCGTGGCCTCACAGGTGGCTGAGTTGCTGCCTTCGCGGGTAACGGGTCTTGTGTACGTCGCAGGGATGATGCTTCCATCGCAGACGGACTTCGGGATGCTCTGCATCGAACTCGGTCTGGAAAGTCCGGTCGGGATCTCACGTTGGTTGGTCCCCACCGCCGACGGGGATGCGACGGTGGTACCGCCCGAAGCCGGTGCCGCTGTGTTCTTCCACGAAGCGCCGGAGGCTGATGCGATCTTCGCCGCGCGCATGCTCGTTCCACAACTGGAGTCAGCCCGCCTGATGGCACCTGTCTGGACGGAAGAGCGATTCGGAACCGTGCCGAGGTTGTATGTCGAATGCACGCTGGATCGAACCGTGCCGATCGAGGCTCAACGCGCCATGCAGAGACTTGTCCCCGGTGCCCAGGTGGTCAGCCTGGGCACCGACCATGCACCGCAGTTGTCGGCGCTCCCGGAGTTGATCGACGCGATCACCGATTTCGCCCGGCAGGTGTTCAGCCGAACTCGACCCCTTGAGCCAGCGGAAGCTGGTCCGAGTAATTGACGGTATTGGTGGCTCGGCGCATGTATGCCTTCCACGAATCCGAACCCGACTCGCGTCCGCCGCCAGTCTCCTTCTCCCCGCCGAATGCGCCGCCGATCTCCGCACCGGACGTTCCGATGTTCACGTTCGCGATGCCGCAATCGGAGCCGTCGGCGGCGAGGAAGCGCTCTGCTTCTCGCTGGTCGAGTGTAAAGATCGAGGACGAAAGTCCTTGAGGTACGCCGTTGTGCAGCGCAATGGCGTCGTCGAAATCGGTGTAGGTCAAGACATAGAGGATGGGTGCAAAAGTCTCCGCCCGTACCACCTCGGTCTGTGCTGGCATACGAACGAGAGCGGGCGTCACGTAGAACCCGGAATCGCCGACGCGGTCCCCGCCACACACCACAGTTCCGCCGTCCGCGCGTGCGGCCGAGAGCGATTTCTGCATCGTCTCGAACGCGGCTTCGTTGATCAGCGGCCCGACCAGAACACCGGAATCGAAGGGACTACCGACCTGGAGTTGCGCGTACGCGGACGCAACGCGGTCGACGACGTTGTCGGCGATCGACTCGTGAACGATGAGCCGGCGCAGTGAGGTGCAGCGCTGCCCGGCAGTTCCAGCGGCGGAGAAGACAATTCCGCGCACGGCAAGCTCGAGATCCGCCGACGGCGTGACGACTGCGGCGTTGTTTCCACCCAGCTCCAGGAGACTTCGTCCGAAGCGCTCGGCGACCCGCGGAGCCACGGCGCGGCCCATCCTCACGGAACCGGTGGCGCTGACCAAGGCCACGAGTGGGTTGTCCACGAGAGCCTCACCGACGTCACGTCCGCCGACGACCAACTGGTGAACGTCGATCGGTGCTTGACAGTCGGCGAGTGCGCGTCGGAGGAGGGCGTCACATGCCAGTGCAGTCAGCGGCGTGGTCTCCGAAGGCTTCCAGACGACGGCGTCGCCGCACACGAGAGCAATGGCGGTATTCCACGACCACACCGCGACGGGAAAGTTGAACGCGGAGATGACTCCGACAACGCCGAGAGGGTGCCACGTTTCCGTCAACCGGTGTCCGGGACGCTCGGACGGCATGGTGCGTCCGTAGAGCTGCCGGGAGAGACCGACGGCGAACTCGCAGATGTCGATCATCTCCTGTACCTCGCCGAGAGCCTCCGAGGTGACCTTCCCGGCCTCCAACGTCACGATTTCCGCGAGGTCATCCTTGTGCTCGGTCAGTAAGCTGCCCAGCCGGCGTACGACCGCGCCGCGCGCCGGAGCGGGAACGGTTCGCCAGGTGAGGAACGCACGATGAGCCGCCTCGACGGCGTCGTCGACCTCTCGGCCGGAGTGCTGCCGAACGGTACGCAGTTGCGTACCGGTGATGGGGGTTCGTGCGCTCAGGTCGCCGGCGGGCCACTCGACACCGCACGCGGCAAGGGCGCTTTCGGCGCGATCGGCGAGGCTCGAAGAATCAGGCAGGTTCACTGGGGAGTCCTCTGTTGTTGTGGGCGGGAGGCAGCACGGCACGTGACGCCTCTTGTTGTGCGCGGTACAGCTCGAACGGATCTTCGATGGTGCGGTCGATGGCGCCCTCCAATCGATCCTGCCCGTATTCGGCGCCGGGCGCATCGGAAACGAATCCGGTCACGGAATCGAGATTGGATGCGAAGATCCCGGCCGCGGAGGCAGGTAGGAAGTCCTCGTAGACGATCGGGTCGAGGACGACAACAGTTCCTTCGTTTCGGTACGTGAAGTACGCCAACCCCGCGGCATCGAGTTCGCTTTCGGAGTGCGGAAATTCGCTGTCCCAGTCGGCGTCCTCGGGCGTGGCGATCAGTCGGTCGTAGATCGCTCGCCCGCTGCGGGTCAACGCGATTCCGCGTGCCTCCACCTCGCCGAATCTGACGCGGACGGGCTCAGTGGTGACCGATCCGTCGTGCTGACGGAAGAGTCTGTCTTCGGCCAATGCACGAAACGACGTCTGCCGCAGAAGTAGTGGTGGTCCGCTCCATCTCGGCGGGCCTTGGATGCGGTCGATCATGGTGATACCGCGCTCGGTCATGCGGCGGTACAACTCGTCGATGTCGAGCACTCGCGGGGTGAGGTGATTGACGTGGGTCGAGCCCTGCCCCGCAATGTCTGCAGCGACAGGCGAGATTGCGGCGAGTTCGCGGTACCAGCCCGCGTCGATGGGATCGGTGCCGAGCCGAAACGCCGAGGTCGCTGCATCGACGAACTGTGTCGCCTCGGGCTCCGTCAGGCCGCCCTCGCGACTCGATTGACGTGCCCACTGCAGAAGTTCGGGAGAGAACAGGGTCCGGCGACGCAGAAACCCGGTGATCCGACGCTCGAGGTCGGTGTCGAAGAACCTGGAATCGGAACTGGTCAGCACCGAGGTGAAAACGCGGAACGGGTTCCGGGCGAGTTCGGCGGGATCGGTGGGGCGAAATGCCGTCGAGACAACGGGAATGGGGGAGTCTGTGAGCCGGAGGTCGTAATAGCCGACCGGAAACATACCGAATCCGCCGAAGACGGTGGCTACGTCACGTAGTTCGTCGAGAGTCCCCAGTCTGATGGCGCCGTGACGCTCGGCGCTGACTCTCGCCAGGCTGCCCAGGCGCTCCGCAGAATCCGGATGTTCGGCGGCAAAATCACGGTTCACCTGCATGGTTACATCTACCAAGGTGTTGTAAGCGGGGACCTCGTCGCCATACATCTTGGCGAGGGCCGCTGCGAACCGTGCACGTAGCTCCCAGGTTTCAACCATACGAATGTCCGATTGCGTTAGCCTGCGCAGGTGCGAGAAACAGAAACCAGTGACGTTGCCGGTGTTCCGGTCGACGAAACCGATCGACTCTTGATGCGTGAATTGGTCTTGGACGGCCGTGCCACTCTCGCGAGTCTTGCTGAGAAGGCTGGACTCTCGATCTCCGCAGTCCAGTCGCGAGTGCGTCGTTTGGAATCTCGCAAGGTGATCCGTGGGTACTCCGCGAAGATCGATCCGGAGGCACTCGGTCACAATCTGTCCGCATTTGTCGCCATCACTCCTCTCGATCCCTCGCAGCCCGACGATGCGCCTGCCCGCTTGCGTCATCTGCCGGCGGTCGTCTCGTGTCACTCGGTAGCCGGGAGCGAAAGCTACGTCCTCCTGGTCCGGGTGGCGTCACCTCGGGCGTTGGAGCGATTGCTGCAGGAGATCCGTACGGCAGCCAACGTCAACACACGAAGCACCATCATCCTACAAACTTTTTACGATGAATGACGCTTGTTCAATAACTTTTACGGTCCTCTATCGACACTCCCGGAAAATTGACATAACCTTCGCGTATGAGTACTGCGATGCGAGACTTCGGTGACAGTGCGCTCTTTCCGGTCTACGACGTGTTGAAGGCCAGCATCCTCGTCGACGGATTCGATCTGATTCTCGACGTCGAAGGGTCGCGGGGTTCCTATCTCCGTGACCTGCGAGACGGAACCGAGTATCTGGACATGTTCGGTTTCTTCGGCTCTTCGGCCCTGGGTATGAATCACCCTGCGATCACAGGCGACGAGGAGTTTCAACAGGAGTTGGCTGTCGTGGCCTCCAACAAGCCGAGTAACTCCGACATCTACACCGAACCCATGGCGCGCTTCGTTGCGGCTTTCGCTCGGGTACTGGGGGATTCGGCACTCCCACACTTGTTCTTCGTCGACGGCGGAGCCCTGGCGGTGGAAAATGCACTCAAGGTTGCCTTCGACTGGAAGAGTCGGTGGAACGAAAGCCGTGGGTTGTCAGCAGATCTGGGGACAAAGGTCCTGCACCTGACCGAGGCTTTTCACGGCCGCAGTGGCTACACGATGTCGCTCACCAACACCGAACCGGGCAAGGTCGCGCGATTCCCCAAGTTCGACTGGCCACGTATCGACTCGCCGTACCTGGCAGACGGCCGCGATGTCGAAGCTGCGGAGAGGCAAGCTCTCGATCAAGCGCGCCGAGCTTTCGCCGACAACCCCGACGACATTGCCTGTTTCATCGCCGAGCCGATCCAGGGCGAGGGCGGCGACCATCACCTCAGGCCGGAATTTCTGCAGGCGATGCAGGAGTTGTGCCACGAAAACGACGCCCTCTTCATTCTCGACGAAGTACAGACCGGTTGCGGAATCACCGGAACTGCCTGGGCCTACCAACAATTGGGTCTCAGTCCGGATGTGGTGGCGTTCGGCAAGAAAACGCAGGTGTGCGGAATCATGGCCGGCGGGCGCGTGGATGAAGTGCATGACAACGTGTTTCACGTCAGTTCTCGGATCAATTCGACGTGGGGTGGCAACCTCACCGACATGGTTCGTGCCCGGCGGATACTCGAAGTCGTCGAGCAGGACCGACTGATCGACCGCGTGCGATTCACGGGTGCGCATCTCCTTGCCCGGTTGACCGAAGTCTGCGGGCGGTACGCGGCGGCAACCGAGCCGCGCGGTCGTGGCCTCATGTGCGCGATCACTCTGGAAGACAGTGACCTTCGCGATCGCGTCGTACAGCGACTGCGTGAAGACGAGCACGTGATGATACTGCCTACCGGGAAGAGGGGAATCAGATTCCGGCCCGCGCTGACGGTGACCACCAGTGAGCTGGACGACGCGGTCGACGCGGTCGAGCGCGTGCTCGCACGCGAGACCTAGGGCCTCTGTAGCTGTTCCCACACTCGATCCGGTGTCATCGGTGTGGAGTACATACGCACTCCACACGCGTTGGCAATCGCGTTTGCCAACGCCGGTGCTACAGGATTGAAGGGGGCCTCACTCATCGATTTCGCGCCGAAAGGCCCGAGCTTGTCGTACGTGTCGGCAAACAGTACTTCGGTGATCGGCAGATCCCCGATCCGGGGAACGTGATAATTGCGCAACTGCGGATTGATCACCCGACCTTCTTCGATGACGATCTCCTCCGACAGCGCAGCGCCGAGCGCTTGTCCCACACCGCCTTCCACCTGCCCTCGCAGTTGTGCCGGGTTCATGACGGTGCCGGCATCGGCGGCCTGAACCGACTGCAGGATCTTCACCCGGCCGGTGTTCGTGTCGACGGCAACGCGAAAACCGTGAACGTTGAACGAGACCGAGCGCGGTGTCCCGTCGTGGCGACCGTCAGCGGCGAGCGGGCCACCTTCGAGTAGCGTCGCGAAATCGAGGCAACCGTGGGACGTTTCGACACCGTCCGGCGAAAGGTCGTCGATCTGCGCGCCGCGACCGCTCGATCGCACCGCACGGGTCAGTATCCGCTCGCGAAGGCGCTCGCAGGCGATCAGGAGCGCCTTTCCGGCGACCACCGTTCCTGTCGACCCGAATGCTCCGGTGTCGTATCCGCCGGCATCGGTGTCGGATTGAACAATCGTGATGCGATCGACTGTCGTCCGCAATTCGGTGGCCGCGATCTGCTGGTGAATCGTAGTGGTTCCGTTGCCGAACTCAGCGGTGCCGATGTTCACGACGTACCGACCGTCGGCCTCGAGTGCGACGGTGGTGTCGGAGAAGTGACCACGCGGCGGGATCGTCGCGATCATGGCAATTGCCATGCCCCGACCGATCTGCCAACGCGACCCAGCCGGTGCAGCCTCTCCGCGTCCGCTCGACAGTGCACTGTCGACGAGGTCGATGCACTGGTCCAGTCCGTAGCTGCCGAATTCGAGATCACCGTCTTCGACGTGCCAGTCGACAAAATCGTCTCCGGGAACGACGACGTTGCGCCGCCGAAACTCGAAGGGGTCCATGCCGAGACGATCCGCGAGCTGATCCATGGCCGACTCGACGGCGAAGATGATCTGGCCGAGCCCGTAACCACGAAAGGCCCCGGAGGGAACGTTGTTCGTGTAGACCGCTTCGGCGTCGACGCGTTTGGTCGCAGCGCGATAGACCGCCATGGATTCGGCGCAACCGTGGAACATGACTCCGATCGAATGGTTCCCGTACGCCCCGGCGTCGGAAAGGACGTCGATAGCGAGCGCAGTGAGAGTTCCGTCGGCGTCGGCGCCCGCACGCACCGATACTCGCATCGGGTGCCGTGACGGTGCGATGGTGAACTGATCGCTGCGGCTGAACTCGTAGGCTACGGGCTTGCCGGTCTTCAAGACGGCCAGTGCGACCAGATCCTCGGTGAGTAGTTCCTGCTTCCCGCCGAAACCCCCGCCTACCCGTTTTGCGAACACCCGGATTCGGCTGCGATCGAGATCGAAGATGTGGGCCAATTCATCCCGAACCAGAAACGGCACCTGTGTGCTGCTTCTGATGACGAGACGGCCCGCCTCGTCGAGCCACCCCACTGCGCCGTGAGTTTCCAAGGCCACGTGTTGGACTCGCGCAGTTTTCCACGTACCTTCGACGACTGCAGTCGCATCCGTGAGCGCACGGTCCAGATCGCCGACGCCATCGTGAAGCGCGGCAACCACGTTGCGAGGGGCCTCGGCGATCCGCGAGCTCTCGTCCTTGTCGCCGTGCAGGAGTGGAGCGCCGGGGGAACGCGCCAGATCTGGTTCGAATACCGCGTCGCGTACCTCGTAGTCGACTTCGATCAGCGAGAGTGCACGTTCCGCCTGCGTCGGGGATTCGGCGATGACCGCGGCTACGCGCTGGCCGCGGAAGCGGAGGGTGCTGTCGAACACGCGCGTGTCGTCCGGATCGTCGTTGCGGTCCTCGTGCCGGGCGGTCGAGAACAGCACGTCCGGACTGTCATGAAAAGTGAGGACCGCGGTGACGCCCGGCGCCGCTTCGGCTGCTGCCGTGTCTATCCGCGTTATGTGTGCGTGTGCGTGCGGACTGCCGAGTACTGCGACGTGAAGCAGGTCGACCGGCTTCTCACCCGGGGAGAAGTCCATGGTGTACTGCTCGGTTCCCGTGACGATGCGCGCGGACGCCGGTGCTGCGATCGAACGCCCTTGTGCCCCGCCTATTTTGGCAGTCTCCGTATTGGATGTACCGGCGAGAGCGTCACGAATGGACCGATAACCGGTGCAGCGGCACAGGTTACCTTTCATCGAGCACGCGAGATCGGATTTTTGCTCGACCGACAACGCTGATGCGGTGACTACCATTCCCGCTGTACAGAAACCACATTGGAATCCGCCCGCGTCCACGAATGCCTGTTGAATGGGGTGAAGTTTTTCCGGTGTTCCGAGACCGGAGGCGGTGACGACGTCGCGGCCGTCGATGCGATGGGCGGGAAATATGCACGAATGGGTGGGGTGTCCGTCGACCAGCACCGAGCAGGCGCCGCAGTCTCCGGCATCGCACCCCTTCTTGACGGAGTTCGCTCCGTGCTCGCGGAGGAAGGTTCGCAGGCACTGTCCTGGGCGGGGCTGGTCGTCGCGCGGAACTCCGTCCACCGAGTACTTCATTCCAGTTCACCTCGGATTTCTTCGGCAAGAAGCTCGGTCATCGCCTTCCGCCACGGCGCAGTTCCATGGACATCGGTGAAGTAGGCGTCTTCCGGAATCCTGCTGCGCAACGCGTCCGCAAGTGCAGTGGCGTCGGGGAGTTCGTCGAATTTCAGAGCGTACGGACGGCGGGTCGCGGCGGTGATCGCCAGCGTGAAACCGTCGGCGCCGCAGCGTCCGGCCACGGCTACGGCCGATCGCCCGAGTGACGTCTGAGCCAGCTTTCGCATCGCGGTACGTGCAGTCAATGCATGCACGGGAATCCGGACACTGCGGATGATCTCACCGGACCTGAGTACGTTTCGAGAATCGTCGATGACGAAATCGACTACGGGGAACGAGTATTCGGTACCGTCCGGACGCCAGATCGTCAGTTCGGCATCGAGAGCGGTGCACAGAGTCGTCATCGCTCCGGCCGGGAAGGAGAGCGCGATGTTGCCGCCGACTGTCGCGTATCGCAACACCTTCCACGATGCGAGTAGTGCGTCAGCGCAGTGTTGGAACAGCGCTGCGGCGCGCCAGGATGCGGGAAGTTCGGCGCGGCACAGTTCCTCGATGGTGCAGGTGGCCGCGATCTCGAGACCGAGATCGCCGACCGCCACAGCTTCCCAGTCGAAGCCCGCAAGGTCGACAAGGGTGGTCAGGTGCGGCTGCGGTTCCGAGTACAGCCAGGTGCCGCCACCGATGAACCCGATGCCGGGTGACGCACAGGGGAGTTCGGCGCGGGTCCGCGGCACCAGAACTTCGTCGACGCTGTGCAGGTCCATCGCGACCTCAAGCCTTTCCGAGTAGGTCGCGGTGTGCGCGTGCGACATCCGAGGCCACGACGTCCTCGTCGACGGTGGTGACTCGTCCGTCGGCAACTACGATTCGCCCGTTGACGAGCAGTAACCTCAGCGGGGGAGTCGAGCCGAGTACGAGCGCCGCCACCGGATCGGTGATGCCGGCATGCGCGACGGTGTCGAGTTTCCACACCGCCAGGTCGGCAAGTTTTCCGACCTCGATCGATCCGATTTCGCCCTCGCGGCCCAGAACTCGTGCGCCGCCGATCGTTCCCAATTCCAAGGCTTTTCGCACCGTCATCGTCTGCGGTCCGCCCTTCGCGCGAGCAAACAGAAGTGCATGACGAGACTCCTCGATCAGGCTGCAAGCTTCATTGCTCGCCGCGCCGTCCACGCCGAGCCCCACGGTGACCCCGCCGTTCACCAGATCGGCGGCACGGGCGATACCGGCTCCCAGGCGCGCGTTGGAGGTCGGGCAGTGCGCCGCCGCAGTTCCGGTTCGCGCCATCGTCTCGATACCGGCGTCGTCGAGATGGACTGCGTGGGCGTACCAGACGTCCGGGCCCACCCAGCCGACTCGTTCCATGTATTCGACCGGTGTGCAACCGAAATGCTCGCGGCAGAATCTCTCCTCGTCCAGTGTCTCGGCCAGATGCGTGTGCATACGCACGCCGTTTTCGCGGGCCAGCGTCGCGGACTCGCGGAGCAATGCCTCCGTCACCGAGAAGGGTGAGCAGGGAGCTACCGCGATCTGCAGCATCGATCCGGGATTCGGGTCGTGCCAACGGTCGATCACCGACTGCGTGCCGGTCAGGATGTCATCGAGTTTTTCCACGACGTGATCCGGTGGCAGGCCGCCGGAACTCTGGCCGAGATCCATCGACCCACGACACGGGTGGAATCGAAGGCCGACCTGCGCAGCCGCGGTGATCTCGGCCTCGAAAACGTCGCCGGCGTCGCGGGGAACGACGTAGTGG
>NZ_CAURKP010000139.1:0-14080 GCF_963525155.1 uncultured Rhodococcus sp. | reverse complement strand
GATCCCGCACGTAGACATGACTATGCTCCGGTGAACCGCGGACGCAGCCACTCGACCAGATCGTTCAGAACTTCTTCCTGCTCAGGCTCGTTGAAGATCTCGTGGTACAGGCCGTCGTACACCTTCAAGGTGACATCTGAAGAGCCGGCCAGATCTGCGACGAGCTTGCTGCCGGCCGGGTCCGTCAAACGGTCGTCCGAGCCGTGTTGAAGCAGTACGGGAATGGTGAGCGAGGGCAGCCGCGCCGGGAAGCCTTCCGCGGCGGTGATCATGCCGCGCGCGATGCCGGCGGGAACCTTGCCGTGGTGAACCAGCGGGTCGGCGTTGTACTTGTCGACGACCTTCTGATCACGCGATACGGCAGCAGCTTCCAGGTTCTCGACGGGCACGTCCGGGAGGTATTTGCCGACGATCTTGCCCAGCTGCATCACGATCTTCGGAGTGCCGGTTGCGATGATCACCGCAGGTCCGGACAGGGCGAGGGCTTTGAGATCGGCCTGATGGTCGAGGGCGTAGGAAAGGGCGATCGCGCCGCCCATGCTGTGCCCGAGCAGGAACTTGTCCTTGCCGGGATGTGCCGCCGTCACGATCGAGAACAACGTGTGGACGTCGTCGGTGAAGTCGGAGAATTCCTTGAGGTGAACGCGCTTGCCGCCAGAGCGTCCGTGCCCGCGATGGTCGGGTGCGTACACGATGAGCCCGAGTTCCCCGAGTCGCGCAGCCACGTGGTCGTAGCGCCTCGCATGTTCGCCGAGTCCGTGGCACAGGACGAGAACCCCGGTGGGTTCGCGGTCCGGTGTCCACACGTCGTAGACGATCTTGGTGCCGGCCACTCCGGTGAACGACGACTCTTCGTGCTGCATTGTTGCGCCCTCTCTGCGACCGGTTCCGGTACGCGGATTCTCACATGCTATTCGCCGCGTGCGCAGGGCGCGGGTGTTCAGGGTGTGAGGTCGTCGAGGAAAATTCGACACTTGTTTGTTACGTCTGGTTACATTAACTTAGGGGCGTGACCGGACAAACCGTTGATCGTTCCGACCCTGTTCCCGCCACCCGCTCGCGCCGATTGTGGCGACCCGCGGTACGGGCTTTGCTGGACGGCGCGCTACCGCTGATCGACAAGCGAATGGCGGAATCGGTACGCCCGTTCGATCGGCCCGAGATGCTGCGTCCGCACCTGGCTTCGCGGAAGTTCGCGTGGACGCACTACGGGATCTTCGTTCCCCGGCTGCCAGGGCCTTTCCGTTACCTCAACACCATGACGTTGATCGGTGCAACCGGGACGGTGGTGTTCGACAACGACTATCTCGCTGCACCAGACGCGCGAAACACCGCAACCGTGCTGAGTTCCACCGCAGCGCCGGGCCATCACTTCTACCGGGCGTACGACGCTGCCGATGAGTGTGCATTCGAAGAAGATGGTTCGCGAATCGCCTTCGGTGACAACCTGATCATCGAGAACAGCTATCCGAACTTCCGTGTCACCGGGCGATACGACTCATTCGACGTCGATCTCGAGATCGTGGCAACGGACCAAGCGTCGTGGTTCGTGCGTAATCCCGTCTACGACCACGTCAGTCTGCTGGCACAGTGCTCCGGAACGATTGCGAGTCCGGATGGACCGGTAAGTATTTCGGCTCCGTGCACCGTCGAGTACGCGCGGTGCATGACACCGCAATCGTTGACTCGCCGCGCGCTTCCCGAGTCGTGGAAGCTCCCGGCCGACTTTTTCACCTACCAGATCGTTCAACTGGACGACCGGCATCAGTTGTTGCTCACCGATGTTCGAGCGTCAGGCGTTACGGCGTGCAAGCTCGCCTACATTCGGACTGTCGACGGTAGTGCGAAGGTCTTCGACGACGTCGAGTTCGACGTGCTCGAGTACGCCGACGCATTGCACGTCGACCCACAGGGTCGCGAGATGCGTGTGCCGCGCGTACTGCGTTGGCAGGTGCGCGATTACGGTAGGACGGTCGTGGAGTTCGAGGCCGAGATCGACTCGGAGTGGCGCTACGGTCACGGCAAGGGATACGTCGGCGCGTACACCTACCGGGGAAGCTTCGACGGTGCGTCGATCAACGGCACCGGTTACATCGAATGGGTGGACTGCGAAGTGTAAGGCCCCTAGGGTGTATCGGTGCCTTTCGTAGACCCCGCCGCGCTGACGATTCGTCCGCAGAAGATCCTTGTCGCGGGGACTTCCGGTGCCGGAAAGACGACTCTCGCCGGTCGAATCGGGCGGCTTCTCGAGATCGAACACACTGAGCTGGACTCGCTGTTCCACGGGCCCGGCTGGATTCCGCTCGACAGTTTCGAAACCGAAGTACGACGCTTTTCCAGCGAGCCGGCCTGGGTGACCGAGTGGCAGTACGGTGCGGTGCGTCGACTTCTGGCCGAGCGTGCGGACCTGATGCTGTGGTTGGATCTGCCTCGGCGGACGGTGATGCGCCAGGTGATCACACGAACCGTGCGTCGGCGATTGCAGCGAGAGGTGTTGTGGAATCGCAACATGGAGCCGCCACTGCACACCATTCTGTTCGATCCGGATCACGTGGTGCGCTGGGCCTGGCGAACCGACGGACGCAACGAGGAGCGAATGGCCACGGTCCTTGTCGATGTGCCGTCGTTGCCGATAGTTCGGCTTCGCAGTCGAGAAGAGATCGAGGCTGTGCTCGAAGTCCTCGGCCGTCTGCCCTCAGATCGTCTGAGCTAGGCGAAATCCCAAGTCGTCGATAGCAAACGTCGGGTGGCTTCGCCTCCTTACGGTAGCGCCACAACCGCGCTCACTTTCGGCCCAACTGCCGCCGCGGAAGATCCGGTACGTGCCGTACACCTCGGGGTCGTAGAGATCCCAGCACCATTCCCAGACATTGCCGATCATGTCGTACAGGCCCCAGTTGTTGGGTGTCTTGGTTCCGACGGGATGCGCTCTACCCTCTGAATTGTCTCTGTACCAGGCAATCTCGTCGATCTCGCCGTAGCGGTAGCCGGAGGTGCCGGCCTTGCATGCGTACTGCCACTCGGCCTCGGTGGCGAGCCGGTAGCCAGTTGCGCCCCGGTCCCACTGCGGAGAATCGGTGTCGACGTCTCGATATGCGGGTGTCAGACCGTCCGCGACCGAAAGTGTGTTGCAGGTTGCGATGGCGTCCTTCCATGAAAGGTCGACCGCTGGTTTGCTCGAATCGTCCGACGAATCTCCGTGAAGCAGCGCCCTGGTGGTGAGATGGCGTGCGAGGCGGAAGGATTCGACTTTCGAGGTCCACGCAGTACCTTTGCGGTCGTCCCGAAGGTGCACCTCGCCGGCAGGGATCTCGATCATCAACTCCGCTGCTCCGGTCATTCGTTCATCATCGCAGAGGTTGTCGCTCACCCGGGGAGACGCTCGAACGCTGCTTGTGGATCAAGGCCGGTGCGCATGCGCCATGCGGTCAGCGCAAGTCCGAGGCAGACCACCTGTGCCGGATCGTCGAGGGAAACACCCATCAGCTTCTCGATACGCGTGAGCCGTGCATAAAGCGACTGACGCCGAATGCCGAGGAAATCCGCGGTTCTCGCCTTGCCGCCCCGATGTGCGAGGTACGCGTCGAGCGTTCGGACGAGATCGGCGGAATGTGCTGTGTCGTATGCGATCAGCGAACCGAGTTGCTCGGTTACGAACACGGACAGCGAAGCGGGAGTCGTTCCGGCGGCGAGCAGTCGCTGGACGCCGACGTCCCTCGCGAGGATCACTCCGGTCCGGGTGCCGAAACGCCGCGCGATCTGGACGACTTCGCGAGCTTGCGCGACCGCCGCCCCGACGCCCGACAGATCCGCGACCGGCGTCGCCACTCCGAGCGTGCGTACCGCGGAACCGCCCGGCCCGCGGCGTAGTAGCTCGTCGGCTTCGGTGAACTCAGTGCGCACTCGAGCGGGGGATACGGACGCCCACCCGTGCGCGAGCACGATGACGTGATTGGCCGCAGTCCCGACGACACAGGAGCCGAATACGGCCCGCACGGCATCGCGTACTTGGTCAGCGAGCTCTCGAACCGGCGTTTGCCGATCGATGTCGACAGCGGCGACGAGGACGTGGTGCCCCTCCGACAACGGCGTCCACCCGGCCGCTGTCAGTCGCTCGGACAAGTCGCCGTGCGATGTGAGCACACCGCCCACCACGTCGGTGATCACCGATTGGGCGAGTGACTGTCTTGGGCCGAGATCGCCGTGACGGCCGAGTTCCAGAGCTACCGCGACGGCGGCGCAGTTTGCGACGGCGGTTCGGCGTGTGGTTGCCGGCCCGCACAGGACAAGTCGACCGAGTGAGTTCGTCGGGCCGCGTACGTCGTGGATAGTGCGTTCGGTCTCGGATCGCTCTGCGCCGGTTGTGCTGCGCTCGACGGTTCTGCCATCCGCGTCGAGCAGATCGACGCCGCACCCCGCGAGTCGTGACACTTTGTCGAGCAGCGCAGTCATGCCCTGGCCTGCAACCACGAGACTCAGAAGTTCTTGCCAGACAGGCTCGCCCGCTTGCGCCGAACCGAGAGTGCGGCGGAGCATGAGGTCGTGAAAGTCTTCGATCATCCGCTCGAAGGGCACTACTGCGTGCAGGGCCAAGAACGCGAGTCCCCGTCGGCGCGAAGCTTCGACGAGTTCGGGAGGGGCCGTGAGGAACGAGCGCCCGACTTCCATCGTGAGTGCGACGCATCCCGCGTCCGCCAATTGGTCGATGTAGGCGGTGAGCTGCTCGGGAGATCGCCCGTGCAGACCGAGGCCCGTGGTCAGAAGGACCTCACCTCCGGACAGCAGCCCACCCATCTCGTACACCTCGGACGAATGGACCCAGCGGACCACCGCGGTATCGACGTCGCCCGCGAGCACCTCGATTGCGGCGGCCTTGAACGAGGGCATCGCAAGAACTTGTCGCAGAGTCGGGAGCATTTCTATATCGTCCGCCGAGGGGGCACTTCGTCATAGAGCTAGTTCTGCCGAACTGACAGGTTGTCCCTTGTCGGGCTGTTACCACCGTGGTCGGATTGTGACACGAGCCACAATCGACGATTTTGGTCAGACTCCAGGAGCGCACATGAATCATCCGGCACACACCGATGAGTATTTTCTCGGACTTGCGATCGAACAGGCGAAGATCGGTTGGGAGGAGGGCGGCGTGCCGATCGGCGCGGCGCTGATTCACCGGGGCGAGGTTCTCGCAGTCGGACGTAACCGTCGGGTCCAGATGAACAGCGCCATCCGTCATGGCGAGACCGACTGCATCGAGCGCGCCGGACGACTGCCGGCCTCGGTGTATCGCGAGTGTGTCCTCTACACGACTTTGTCGCCGTGCTTCATGTGCGCCGGAACTGCGCGCTTGTACGAGATCCCTCGAATCGTGGTCGGCGAAAATCGTTCCTTCGAGGCATCGGAGGAATGGTTGCGCAGCAGCGGAATTCAGGTCGACGTCGTCGACGACGCGGAGTGTGTGGCACTGATGGACCGCATGCTGGCCGAGCGCCCGAGCCTGTGGCTCGAAGACATCGGCGAAGTTGTATGAGCAGCGCCGTCGAACCTGCCACGGTCGCAGGCGATTCGGAGAGCGCAGGCCCCCCGGTCGATCCTGACTATCCCGTTACTCCGGTTCCGCTTCATGCACGAAAGCCGTTCTTCTCGCTCGCGGTGGTGTTGTTGGGGTTCACCATCTTCACACCGACGATGTTGGCCGGAGCAGCGCTCGGTACCGCGTTCTCGTTCTGGAAACTGATGGTGGTGATCGCCGCCGGATCCGCCATCTTGGGGGTTTACGTCGCCATGATGGGGTTCGTCGGAGCTCGAACCGGACTGACAACAGTTGTGATGGCGCGCTACAGTTTCGGCACTCGCGGGTCCAAGCTCGCTTCGATCCTGCTGGGCGGTACTCAGATCGGCTGGTACGGAGTCATCATCGGCACGATCGGTGATCTCACCGCGCAGGCATTGGGCTGGGAGTCCTATCTCGCGCGGGCGTCGGTGATGATCGCGGCGAGCATCTTGATGTGCGTCACCGCCTGCTACGGCTACCGCGGAATGTACTGGGTTTCGCTCGTCTCGACGCCCTTGATCCTGGCGTTGGCCTGCTGGGTCGTGTTCCGGTCCCTCGAAGAGGTCGGTGGATTCTCTGGCCTGGTCTCGGTTCAACCGCAGACGACCATGACGATCGCGCTCGCAATCACCACTGTCGTCGGCACGTTCGTATCGGCGGGAACGCAAGCGCCCAACTGGACCAGGTTTGCCCGTTCCGGATCACAAGCGGTGTGGGCCTGCGTTATCGGGTTCCTCCTCGGAAACGGATTGATGATCCTGTTCGGCGCCATCGGAGCCATCACGTTCCACGAGGGTGACTTCGTGTTGATCCTCTACAACCTCGGGCTTGTCGGCTGGGGCCTGGTCTTGCTGTTCGGAAACCTCTGGAAGAGCAACGCAGACACCGCATACGCCTTCGGAGTGGCCGGTGCCGAACTGTTCAGAAAGCCCCGCAAGACCCCGTTCGTCATCGGTGGATGTGTGATCGGCACTGCGCTCGCTCTGACCGGTGTGCACAACCACCTGGTCGACTACCTGAGCCTGCTCGGAACTTTCATCCCGCCATTGGGCGGCGTGATCATCGCTGACTTCCTGTGCCGGTGGCGGCGAGGCATTCCCGAGGGATACACCCCGCAGGCGGTCCACTGGCGAAACCTCGCCGTCTATGCCGTCGCAGCGTTCCTCGCTTGGCTTTCCGGTGAGTTCGAGGTGGGAATCCCGCCGCTGATCGGCATCGTCGTAGCAATTGCTCTGACGATGTTCCTGCACAGGGTGTTTGGCAACAGCTCGGCAGATCGGGAGGTCTCGACCTCCATCGTCTGAATCGTGCTTCAGGCACCAGCGAGCCCCCGGCGGTATCGACCGCGCCGGGGGCTCGCGTACTTGATGGAAAGGGTAGACGATTCCGTCTCAACCGTCAGCGCAGAACAGGCAGGTAAGGTGCCTCGATTCCCTGCTCTTCGAACGCAGTCAGCGCCGAGCGTGCAAATGCGCGCTGGACTGCCCATTGGCGTCCAGGCTTGACCTGCGCCGTCACTCGAATGGTAATTGCCTCGGCAGTAACCGAATTGACTCCCAGCATCTCCGGCTTGTCGATCATGTCCGCCCTGATCGGTTCGGACTCTGCCGCCTCGAGGACAGCTCGCGTCGCCACCTCACACGCTTTGTGCACGTTCGCGTTGTGGGCGATGGGGAGATCGAGAACTGCAGTGGCGTAACCCTGACTCATGTTGCCCACTCGCAGGATTTCGCCGTTGCGGCAGTACCACAAGGTGCCGTTCACATCTCGAATCGTGGTGACGCGCAGGCCCACTGTTTCGACGGTGCCGACCGCGTCGCCGAGATCGACGACGTCGCCGACACCGTACTGATCCTCGAGCAACATGAAGATGCCGGAGAGGAAGTCACGCACCAGGTTTTGTGCACCGAAACCGATGGCAAGGCCGATGACGCCGGCGGATGCGATGAACGGCGCGACGTTGATCCCGAGGATGCCGAGAATCTGCAGCACACACCAGACCAGGATGACGATGGACACCGTCGATTTGAGTACCGAACCGATGGTCCGGGCTCGCTGCGATCTGCGCTCGTTCACCTTGGCGTTCGGAGACTTGCGAGGCTTCGACATTCGATCGATCCCGCGGTGCAGTGCGAAGCGCAGAACGACTGCGAGTGCCACGTAGATCGCGATCTCGACGGGTCGGTGAATCAACCAGTCTCGGTTGGTATCGGTCAGTTCCCATGCTTGTATTTCGGAAATCATCTCCATGCAGTCTACGGATTCGGGCCGATCCGGGCATCGGTGCAGGGCAGACGGTCCAAAGCCGAACAGGCAGCTAGGCTTACGTCATGGCTGCGTTCACTGGCATACCCGTTGCTGCACTCGACTTCTACGAAGACCTGGAAGCCGACAACAGCAAGACCTGGTGGGCAGCGCACAAGGAGACGTACGACGAAGTGGTTCGTCGTCCGATGGCGTCGTTGTCCGCGGCGTTGGAGGACGAATTCGGCACGGCCAAGCTCTTTCGGCCGTATCGTGACGTTCGATTCTCGAAGGACAAGATCCCGTACAAGACGCACCAGGGAGCGTTCGTCGGTCTCGCCGAGAGCTGTGGCTACTACGTGCAGATCGACGCGGCAGGGTTGATGGTGGCCGGTGGTTTCTACGCCAGCAGTTCGGAGACCATCGCGCGTTATCGTGCGGCTGTCGACGACGACGTTCGAGGGCCGGAGCTCGAGAAGATCCTGGCCTCCGTCGAGAAGGCCGGATTCACGATCGGCGGCGACAAGCTCAAGACGGCGCCTCGCGGATACACGGTCGATCACCCGCGGATCGAATTGCTGCGTCACAAGTCGCTGACTGCTGGTCGTAGTTACCCAAGCCCGTCGTGGCTGGACAGCGCCAGGACATTGAAGGAAGTTCGCACAGCGTGGCGCGCACTGACGCCTTTGGTCGAATGGTCCGGACAGGTGCTCGGACCGAACTGACCGTCCGGCAGAAAAGTGTGACGTAGCCGTAGGAGAGTTCACCTCGAGTTCATCAAAACTCGAGACGCCTGGGGCTAGCGTGGTGTGTGTAACCGAAAGTTTCGGCCCCGCTTCGAGTCGCAGCGCCGCAGTTCGAAGCCATTTTCTCTCGATCGACATCGTGAACAACCCGTGTCAGTGGAGACCATCATGGCTATGTTTCTCGCTCTCGTCCTGATCATCTCGGTCCTCGGAATCGTCGGCACCTACCTCGCGTTCAGTGCGGTCTACTTCGTCGAGATGCGCAAACTCGACAAGTAAGGGGTGCGAATTGGCCTGATTCGACTATTTCTGGGCCGATCGCGACGACCCTCCCTGCGTACGCTGTTAGGGCATCCTTATCCGCTCGCAACAGTGGATGATTCATTTCTTTTGGAGGTTCGACACGCATGCCCGCTCAATCCACGCTCTTGCTTCCCGAGGGCTACTCCGACAACCGCCTCGTTTCGGACCTCACACGTCGGCAGTTCGGCTTCGGTGCCGGAATCGCCGGACTGGGCGCGTTCCTGGCAGCCTGCGGTGACAGCGGGAGCAGTTCGGGTGAAACCGAAATGCGTTCTGTGACGACACCTCTCGGAACGTACGACATTCCTGTCAATCCGAAGAGGGTTGTCGCGATCGACTCGCGGCTCGATCTGGAACCTGCTGTAGCTCTGGAACTTCCGCTCGTCGGCTACACGTACGCCCAGGCGACACCGTGGGTGCCTATCGATTCGTCGGTACCGTTCCTGTCGGAGATCCCCAACCGCGAACAGATCTTGGCACTCGAGCCCGACCTGATCGTGTGCCTCAACTACGAGAGCGAGTGGTGGCCGGTGGCCGAGATGTCCACCATCGCACCGGTTCTGACGACCGAATTCACCGACGACTGGCGTACAAACCTCTCGCGGCTGTCGGGCTGGCTCGGTCGAACGGCCACACTCGATCGATTGACGCTCGACTACGACAATCTGATTTCCGACATCCGCAGTCGTCATGCCGAGAAGATTGCGTCCAAAACCGTTGCCAGTGTCTCGTTCATGCCAGACACGAACACGCTGTACGTCACGAGCATCCGAACGTCCGAGAAGGGCGACAAGCCCAGCGACATGACGCTCGGCGACATCGGTGGCAAAACCGCCACCTCGGAGGGCCTCGATCCCGAGGGCGGCGTCAGCCTCGAAGGCCTCGATGTGCTGGCCGGCGTCGACGGCTTCATGATCACCGAGAACGAGGACAGTGCCGCGTACCAGGCATTGGTGGCGAGCAAGCTGTGGCAGCGACTCCCGGCAGTGCAGGCGGGCAACGTCACCAGTCTGGGTGGCTCCACGTTCTACGGTTCGATCTACACGATTTCGTACGTGGCACAGGGTTGGGATGCCCTGTACAGCAAGATCAGCTGAAGCCCCTGCCGACCGGACCGATGAGTTTCGGTAGCGCGGGCAGTCTAATCAGGTAGGCATTGACCAGACCTGAGGAGATCGACGTGCAAACAGAGCAATCCCCAGCGGTAGTGCAATCCCGCGACGGTACGACCATCGCATACGAACGCTCCGGTGCCGGACCAGCAGTGGTCCTGGTCGCCGGAGCGTTCTGCGACCGCGGATGGTTCGAATCCCTGGCTGCAGAGTTGGCGGCGGACTTCACGGTGTATTCGTACGACAGGCGCGGACGCGGGGACAGCGGTGACAGTCGCGCGTTCTCGATCGACGCCGAGGTGGAGGACTTGCGTGCGGTCGTCGGTGCCACCGGTGAAACACCGCTCGTTTACGGATTGTCGTCGGGTGCCGCGCTGGCTTTGGAAGCCGCTGCGCAGGCCGTTCCGATGCGTAAGCTCGCCGTCTACGAGGCGCCGTACATGGACGACGACCAGCGTGACGAGACTGCCCAAAGTGACCTGGAGCGATTGATTGCGGGCGGCGACAGGGAAGGTGCTGTGACGCGTTTTCTGGATCTGACCGGTGCATCCGCGGAGATGGTCGACGAGATCAAGCGGAGTGCCGATTGGCCCGACATGTGCGCCATCGCGCACACCTTGCCTTACGACGTCGCTGTGTGTGACCACGGCTGTCAGTCGCTCGACTGGCTTGCCTCCATTACCGTCCCCACGTTGGTCATTTACGGCGGTGACAGTGGTCAATGGGCACCTGCCTCGGCGACGAGAATCGCTGCAAAAGTCTCGGGGACAAAGACTTTGGAGATCCCCGGTCAGGGCCACGGCGTCGCCGACGACGCTATTGTCCCGGCTCTGCGTGAATTCTTTTCCGGCTGAGCACTGGGCGGCGAAGACGATCGTCAACCTAGGGTTGACGTTTTCGGTTGCGTCAACCTATGGTTGACGCATGAGCAAACCAGTGGAAATGACCACCAAGGTTCGACTCGACGACCTCATCGACGCGATCAAGAAGGTGCACACCGACGCGCTCGACCAACTTTCCGACGCCATGATCGCCGCTGATCATCTCGGTGAAGTTGCAGATCACCTGATCGGTCACTTCGTCGACCAGGCGCGCAGGTCGGGAGCGTCGTGGACGGAGATCGGCGCGAGCATGGGTGTCTCGAAGCAGGCTGCGCAGAAGCGTTTTGTTCCCAAGGCGCCGAGTGATCAGAAGCCGATGGATCCGAACGAAGGGTTCAACCGGTTCACTCCCCGGGCGAAGAACGTCGTCATGGCCTCGCAGAACGAAGCCCGCGCCGCCGGTAACGCAGAGATCCAGCCGGAGCACCTGCTCCTGGGGCTCGTCGAGGAGCCTGCCGGGTTGGCTGCGAAGGCGATAGTGGCGCAAGGGGTGGAGCTCGGATCCGTCCGAGCTGCAGTGGCCGGTGTACTACCGACTCCGACTTCCGAACTACCAGAACTCATTCCGTACGACGCTCGTGCGCGCAAGGTCCTGGAACTGACGTTCCGTGAGGCTCTTCGCCTGGGCCACAACTACATCGGAACCGAGCACATCCTGCTCGCGCTGCTCGAACTCGAAGACGGATCAGGTGTTCTGGCTGATCTCGGAATCTCGAAGTCGGTGGCGGAGTCGAACATCGTTGGAGCGTTGGCCGTCATTCAGGATCAGTGATCGGTGTCAGTGCCGGCATCAATTCCTTAAGTGCCGGCATCCATTGCTCGATGTGGCTCGGAAAGCACTTGGTGAGTACGTCCGTCATCACAGATGGTGCAACCGAAGCTCCCGGCGATGCACCCAGGAGACCGGCAATCGATCCCTCTGCGCTGGTGATTACCTCTGTGCCGAATGTCAGCATCCCGACCTTTCTCGGGTGAGGCTTCACCAATTGGGCGCGCTGCCCGGCCTGAATCAGCTTCCAGTCTGCGGGATCGGCCTCGGGATAGAAGCGTTGCAGTGCGGCAAACTTGCGCCGTTTCGATGACAGTAATTGGCTGAACAGGTATCGGACGAGCGAGATGTTCTGTATTCCGACAGCAAGCAATACTGCGACGTTTCGGAATCGGATCGTAGCGAACAAGTCAGTTAGCTTGCCATGCTTGAGGAGTCGTGTGCTGAAGGTGGCATACGGTCCGAACATCAATGACGGGCAGCCGTCGACCACACGCCTGTCGAGATGGGGGACCGACATCGGTGGTGCTCCGATCGCGGCCTGGCTGTACACCTTCGCGTTGTGGGAGTCGACGACGGTGCGTTTTTCGGTATGCAGGAACTGGGCTCCGAGTGGGAACACCGCATAGCCTCGAACCTCGGGAACTCGCGCCTTCTGAAGAAGCCTGAGCGCGTACCCGCCTGCGCCGACGAAGACGAATCTAGATCTCAGTTGGAACTGAATGCCAGAGATAGTGTTTCGCCCACAGATGAGCCACGTGCCGTCTGTCATGCGCTGGAGTGATGTTACGTCGTGGCTCGTGCGGATGCGTGCACCACGATTTGTCATGGTGTGAAGCAGTTCTCGGGTCAGAGCACCGAAGTCCACGTCTGTACCTGCTGCGTATCGAGTCGCAGCTATCGGTTCGGAATCCATTCGGCCGCGCATCATCAGCGGCGCCCAATTATTGACCGTCTGAGGATCTTCTGTGTACTCCATGGCTGAGAATTCGGGTAATCCATGAAGCGTGGCGTGGCGCTGACGTAGATATTCGATGTCTCGTTTGCCGAAAACGACGTCCATGTGAGGGGTTGGGTTGACGAACGATGGGGTTTGTTTCAGCTCGCCGGTTTCCGCGAGTGATCCCCAGAATTGGCGAGACAGGTGGAATTGGTGGCTGATCTCTACAGCTTTCGCGGGGTCGCTGGGGTCGGGCATGTAGTTCAGTTCGCATAGGCCCGAATGGCCGGTTCCTGCGTTGTTCCACGCGTTGGAGCTTTCGCCGGCGGGTTCGCCGAGCCGTTCGAGTACCTCGATGGACCAATCGGGTTGGAGTCTTGCGATCAATGTACCCAGCGTTGCCGACATGATCCCGGCGCCGATGAGTATTGCGTCGAGTGGGGGCTCTTCGGAACCAGGTTTCAATCCCGACGGTGGCGACGTGAACATGGGCGGCCTTTCCTCAGAGGTTGGGGTGTATGTGCATCGTGGCCCCAAACAGACTCATCCGTCCAATGAAGAAACCATCGGTTTATGATCCGAATATGGATGAGTTTCGATCGGCTGAAGTAGAAGGGCTGGCGCCGCTTCTGGCGGCCTTCGATGTGGCCGCGGAGGAAGGCCACATCACGAGAGCTTCCGACCTGCTCGGGATTCCTCAGTCCTCGCTCAGCCGGAGATTGAAGACGCTCGAAAAGACGCTGGGATTTCAGCTTTTTCAGCCGGTTGGGCGCCGGGTTGCACTGACCTCGGCAGGGCGCGAATTACACGAACTAACTAGCCGCCTCGTCAAGGAGCTGGACAACGCAGTAGGTCTGGTCCGTAGTAACGCGGATCCGGAGGGTGGCCTCGTACGATTCGGGTTTCCACTGACATTGGGCCCGATCAGCGTCCCGTCGCTGCTCGCAGAGTTTCACGAGGCGGCGCCGCGGGTGCGATTGAACCTTGTGCAAGCGCATGGGGAATCACTCGCGCAAATGGTCCGAGACGGGCGTCTGGATCTTGCCGTGATGATTCCAGCGCCGGAGGACTTGCCTACAACGCTGTTGGGGCATCAGCAAATACTCCTGCATGTGGGTACTGGACATCGATTAGCGGCGAGAGATTGTGTCGACCTCGCGGAACTGGTCGACGAGACATTCATCGCGAGTCCGCCCACCTATCACCTTCGGATGTTGCTCGACTCTTGCTGTATGCAAACCGGATTCGAGCCGAGGGTTGCATTCGAGATCACGGAGTTCGAAACGATTCGTGCCCTGGTCTCGCGTGGTCTCGGTATCGCGTTGCTCCCCGTCGCCGAGGTCGATCACCCGGATCTCGTCGCTGTTCCGGTAACGGGCGTTCGCGATCGAACCATCGCGTTGGCCGTCGGCAATTACCGCCTGACGCCCGCCGTAATTCGACTGCGTGATCACCTGATTGCTCGTGCAACAGCGCTTCTCGGGTCGCCGTAAGGACAATGCAGAAGAGGGCCGCACCCTTGCGGGTGCGGCCC
>NZ_CAURKP010000138.1:0-14306 GCF_963525155.1 uncultured Rhodococcus sp. | reverse complement strand
TCCCACCGGTCCTCCAATCGCTCGAGGATTCCGGTCGCCTCGGCGAGGCCCACTACGTCGAGCGCGCGAGCACCACACGTCAACGCGTCGAATCCGCTGCCGAGGTCGACCCGGACGGAGTTCCGTACTTCTCGATCGCCATCGTTCCGAGCCCGTCGAACAACCCTCGACCTGCAACCGAATCCCGCGGCGAGGTGGTCGTGGTCGGACTCGGGCCGGGCGACACCGCCTGGACCACACCTGAAGTGGCGCATGAGCTTTCGTTCGCAACCGACCTCGTCGGCTACGGCCCGTACGTCGATCGCGTGCCGACGCGTCCGGGCCAGCGGCGCCATTCCAGCGACAACCGCGTCGAAGCCGAACGCGCCGCGATGGCGTTGGACCTGGCGAAGAACGGCGCCCGTGTAGCTGTCGTCTCGTCGGGAGATCCCGGCGTATTCGCCATGGCTGCAGCAGTTCTCGAAGTTGCCGCCGAAGACCAGTGGCGCGGGGTCCCGGTCCGCATCCTTCCCGGCATGACGGCGGCAAACGCTGTCGCCAGTCGCGTCGGCGCTCCCCTCGGGCACGACTATGCGGTGCTCTCGTTGTCTGATCGCCTCAAGCCGTGGGATGTCGTCGCTCGCCGTATCTCGGCAGTTGCAGCCGCAGACATGGCATTTGCGGTCTACAACCCGGCGTCGAAGTCCCGGACGTGGCAGGTCCAAGCCATGAAGGACCTCGTGCTCGAGCACCGCTCCCCCGAGACTCCTGTTGTCATCGGGCGCGATGTTGCCGGCGCCGAGGAATCAGTTCGCGTCGTAACCCTCGGCGAGCTCGAGCCTTCCGAGATCGACATGCGGACGCTGCTGATCGTCGGATCGTCGATGACGACGGTCGTCGAAACCGGTTCGGGCCGTCAGGTGTTCACCCCGCGGCGGTACCCGGAGTAACCACCACTCGGCGATAGCATGGCGTCATGCCCGTCAACCGGACCCGGAAAGCCAGATACGCGCGCAAACGCAAACGCCGAATGGATCTGGTGGAGCACGACCTGTCCGTCGAGCAGTGGTCCGCGCTCAAAGCGGCCTGGGGTGGCTGCGCGTACTGCGGCGAGCCGGACGAGTCGCCACAGCGCGACTGTGTGCTGGCGATCTCCCGCGGTGGGCGCTACACGCTCGACAACATCGCACCGGCGTGCCGCTCGTGCAATGCAAGCAAATGCAACAGCGAGGTCACTCTCTGGTTGCGGCGCAAGGGGTATGACGAGAAGGCCTTCCTCCTGCGCCACGCGGAGATAGGTATCGAGATGAGGGCGCAGTTCTCGGAGCAGTCGTGACGACTCCGCACGAGTTGCGCCCGATCCTCGACGAGTTGATGGAGTTCGAACCTCTGTTTCACCGAACTCGAGTAGCGATGTCACGAGACGAGTTCGATGCGGTCGTCGACCCGGAGTTCCGGGAGATCGGAGCCTCGGGTGCGCGATACACCCGCGATTACGTGCAATCGGCAGTCGCGAGCCGGCGACTCCGCGGCGAAGTGAACGACGCCGCCGAACTCGGGTGGACGGTTGACCGGCCAGCGCTGAGCCGGATCGCGCCTGACACGTATCTGGTGACGTACCGGCTGGCGCAGGCGCATCGGGTTACCGAGCGATCATCCATCTGGCGGTTCGCCGAGAATCGATGGAGCGTGTTGTTTCATCAAGGCACAGTCGTCGAAAGTGGTTTGGAAGCGTGAACGAATCGATCCACAACCCCACCATTCCGCTTTGGATGGACATCACCTTCACCGCCTTCGTTCTTGCCTGGATCTTCATCACGATTAGCGCGCTCGTGGCGATCGTGCGCACTGACTTCGAACGCTCGGGCGGCAAATTCTGGTGGTCGGCACTGGTGATCGCGGTGCCTGTACTCGGTGCGCTCGTCTGGTTACTGTTCGGTCGACCCCCGCGTGACTCCAGGTCCCGAACCTGATCTACACCGACGGCCCGGCAGTAGTCTGAGTACGGTCCGGTGCTGTCACTCTGCGCCTATCAGGGGAGAACAACGAGATGAGACCACTTCGATACTCGATCAACGTCACACTCGACGGCTGCTGCCATCACGAGGCGGGGCTCCCACCCGACGAGGAGTCGATGCGCTACTGGACCGCTCAGATGGAACGAGCCGATGCCTTGCTGTTCGGCCGGGTGACCTACGAGATGATGGAGTCGGCGTGGCGGAAGCCTGCAACGGGCGCGTGGCCTGACTGGATGGACGAGTGGGAGATCCCGTTCGCCGAGGCAATGGACCGGGCGAAGAAGTACGTCGTGTCGAACACGCTGAGCGGGGTCGATTGGAATGCCGAACTGGTGCTGGACGACTTGGGGCCAGCAGTTCAGCGACTCAAGGAGCAGCCCGGCGAAGGCCTGTGGGTTGGCGGCGTAACACTCCCCCTGGCATTGGCAGACCTGGGACTGATCGACGAGTACGAGTTCGTTGTGCAACCGGTCCTCGCCGGACACGGACCGACGTTGCTCGCCGGTCTGCGCAAGCGCATCCAACTCGAACTCGTCGATCGCCACGAGTTCCAGTCGGGTGCACTCGCCGTGCGATATCGGCCCACTCAAATACCGCCCCCGGGTCAGGTATCGGACGGGTAGTCGACGCATGGCTGGACATGCGCGGTTGAAAGACATGTCGTCGCCTCAGTTCGGACGCGAGAAGAGTTCCCAGTCTTGTTCGGTGTTCGGTACCGACCTGACACTCGGCACAGCATGAACATTAGCCACCGAAGTTCTCCGGACAACCCTCGACGAGATCGAAGCATCGAACTGGATCACGAACAAGTTCATTCCGCTCGGCGGACCGTAAGGACATATGTCGCCATCGAGCGCCTCAGCAAAAATGGCCAAGCTGGACGGCTACTAGCGAGCGAAGGATCGAAATCGCCACCATCGCGAGCGCCACAAAAATGATCATCTGAAAAGCTTTGGTCAAATTGATGCAGGATACGTTGACGCCACTACTTCGGGTCTTGCTGAGAAACGAAACCTGGTCGAGATCGTATCGGCGTCCGACACAGGCCGGACGCCGATACGTGTTCACGTCAGCTCACAGGCGCGCCACCGCTCCCGCCGAGGTGGCGGGCGAAGAACCGAGCCGAACTGTCGCGCTCGTAGTCGGGCACCGGATAGTGCCTGCCCGAGTAGGCGTGCAGCGTCTTCTCCGTCGAGCCGAAGGCATCGAACAACGCTACCCCTGACGTGCGGTCGTAATCCTTGTCGTCCCAAGGGATCCGGTACTCGACCGGGACCGTGAGCATTCGTGCCGCTTCGATGAGGGAGTCGTCCACAAAAACTCCCCCGAAGCTCACGGCAGCGATCCTGGATTCGACCGGGGCCAACATCAGCCCGGTCACGACCCCTAGCGACACGCCGCCAAAGCCGATCGGAGCGTCGGCGTCGACGTCGGGCAGCGTTTGCAGAGCGTCGATGGTCGCCTGCCATTCCGGCACTGCACGCTCCGCCAGCGATCGGTTGTACTCGACGACGATCGGGGCGATCGGCTCGTGGGCCGCCCTAGCCTGGTGGATCGCCTCGACCCACTGTTCGTCCTGTGTGTTCCGCGGCCGATCGCCATGTCCGGGCGCGTCGATCGCGGCGACTGCGAACCCGTGGGAGCTCACACTGTGGAGTGCGCTGGCAACCAGTCCTGGTGCCTTCTTGTGCATGCCGCCGGAGTGCCCGGACAGCAGAAGGGGTGATTCGACAGATCCGGACGCGAGTGACCAGAGCACGCCGGTGATGTCGTCTACAACGAAATGGCGTTCGATGACACCGTTCGACGTTGTCTCGGAAGTGAATTCGATGGTCGGAGAATTGGATTGCATGGTGTTACCTTTCGGGATTGCCTACTCGAGGCGCTCCCGGCGACACCTACGTCAATCGCCGATCCGTGAACACGAGTGGGAGCACCCACATGGTTACAGCGTTCATGGGACTCACCTCCTGGCGTGTTGTCACGGTCTCGCACAAGCTATCAACCCCAACCGAAGCTCGTCCAATCATTTTCCGGACCACTGATCCGACAGACGGCCCTGCCAGTTCTACGATCGTGTGTAGTAGATTCCAAATGACAACCAACCGGTCGTTATGAGGAGCCTGATGTCGGTCGATCCAGTTCTCGCGCAGTACAGCGACTACGCCTTCGCGTCGTCTTTCGCGATTTACGTTCTCGCCCTGGTTCTTTCCGTCGTCGACTTCTCCAGCGCACCCCTCTCTGCCACAGTGCGACCGGCACTCGCACATGCCGGAAGTGCATCGAATCCTGCATTGCCCGGCCGGATCGCATTGCTGCCGAATCGAACCCGCGCCCATCGTGCGGGTCGCGCCGCCATGTCTCTCATCGTCGTCGCCCTGGTCCTCAACGTCACCGCGCTTGCACTTCGCGGCATCTCGACGCACCGATGGCCTCTCGGAAACCTCTACGAGTACGCGCTTTTCCTCAGCGCTGCATTGGTGGCATGCTGGCTGGTCATTCTGCGGCGGTACCCGATTCGATCGTTGACCATCTTCGTTCTGTCACCCACCGTGGTGCTTCTTTTCGTCGCCGCCGCAAGCATGTATGCCGAGGCAGCGCCGGTCGTACCCGCTCTTCGTTCGTACTGGATCGGCGTGCACGTCACGATCATCGTCGCCGCCTCCGGCATCCTTACGTTCGCAAGTGCGGTCAGCGCACTTTTCATGATTGCCGAGGTGGGCCCGCAGTCGAAGAAACGCGCGTTGCGTTGGATTGCGGCACGACTGCCGTCATCCGAATTGCTTGACCGCGTGGCCTACCGAACAACGGTCGTCGGGTTCCCGTTGTTCAGCATCGGGGTGATCTGCGGGGCGATCTGGGCGGAGGCCGCGTGGGGACGTTTCTGGGGCTGGGACCCCAAGGAGACGGTCTCGTTCATCTCCTGGGTTCTCTATGCCGCGTACCTCCATGCGCGCGCTACCGCCGGGTTGAAGAACATGCGTGCGGCATGGATCAATGTTGCTGCGCTCGCCACCATGCTTTTCAACATGTTTGCGATCAACTACGTCGTGTCGGGATTGCATTCGTACGCTGGATTGAATTGACACCTACAACGGATCAAACCCGCGATCGGGCGACGCTCTCGCGGACGGCACGGATGTAGCGGCGCGTGACAAACGCCTGTACTCGACGTCCGATCGGAGCACCGAGACGCACCCACCACGTTCCGGGCTTGGAGAACGCCACGATCTCGATGCGAACCTCATTGCTGCTCTCGTCGAACTGGACGACAAACAATTCCTCCCCGCATTCGGGGTGGCCCGCGCGGGTTCCGTACGCGAAGCCCTTGCGAGTGGGTTCGTCGACGACATAGACGATCCGAACGGGGATAGTCACCGGACCGAGTCCGAAGGTCGCATCTTGACCCGCCACGGCGGTCGGGGCTGCCGTCCGTACGGCCAGACCGGCTCCGCGGTGCATTCCCCAATTCGCGACGGTTCGAGCGGCAACCTCGAAATCCTCCCGTCCGGATCCGACCGTCGCGCTCTCGTGAACGTGGTGATAGCCGGCGGGGAGAACGCCTGACGTTGCGCCCACCTCGAGGTACGTCAGCCCGCCCGGGCGGGACGCCATCATTGCTCGCGTCGGTGGCTGAGGATGTTGATCACGTGGCCGTCGGGGTCGGAAGCGAAGAACCTGCGGACCCCCCACGGCTCCTCGGTGACGGGATAGACGATGGTGTCGCCGCGTTGCACTGCGGCCTCGTACGCCGCGTCGAGATCGTCCACCTCGACGGAGACGTCCGGTACTACGGGCGCATGAGCGTCGTGCGTCATGACGCTGATCTGCAAAGACGGATCCGTCGGCGAAGCCAACGTCACGATCCACCCGTGATCCATGACAACTTCGAGGCCCAGCACTTCGGCGTAGAAGCGCTGCGCGGCCTCGAGCGAGCTACTCGACAGATCCGAAACTATCCGCGTGACGGCCATGTCCCGCAGGCTACGCCGCCGCCGGAGTCCACCGCGACTTGACGAGGCGCTCGATGTCACCGGAAAGTTCGTCGCTGACGATTCCCGGAAGCAGGATCTGCCACATCTCGTCGACACGATCCGGAAGATCCGAGCGTCGGGTGAGAACGTTCGAAACCAGCTGTACCCCCGTGAATGCCGAGGGCATGAACCTGCCGAACGATTCTGCACTGACCGATTTTCGGATTTCACCTTCCGCCTGAGCCCTGGCGGTGAGATCGGTGATTGCCGAGATCCATTCGGCGTACGGTTCCACCGGCCCCTCGTACGTGCTCAGTTCCAGCGTGAGGCGAATGCCCGCGCGAACGATCGGCTCGTCGACAATCTGGCGTGCCATTTCGTGCGTGAGCATGATCATCTGTTCCAACGGGTCCTTGCCCGTCGCGGAAATCGCCTGCACCGACTCGATCGAGAGCCGATGCTGTTCGGCAATGATGAACTGCGCGAGCTCGTCCTTCGACGCGAAATGGAAATACAACGCGCCCTTGGTAGTACCGGCCCCCGAGACTATGTCGGCCATGCTGGTGCTGCCGTAACCAGTCTTCTCGAACTGCGCGGCCGCGCCGGCAACGATTTGCTGCCGAGTCAGCTCGGCGCGTGCTTGCTTGACCACTGAATCCCTCTCGTCCTCCAAAGGCCCCCGCCCAGCAAACCCCACGGTTCGCGCCACATTCCAGCTATACCCAAAAACTTCACAATTGCCCCACATTACCAGCGCTCCTTCCATTGCTTCAATTACGAATGCAACAAAGTCGCTGGTCAGACGTCCGATTTAGAGGGAATCTCCTCTCCCCAACGTGCTTTCGTCAACCCGCGCACGGTCCACCAACTCTCCGACGAGGAGCGTCAACTCCATCATCTGGTCGGTGATTTCCTCACGCAGCTGCGTTGCATCCGCCTCGGAAATCGCGCCGGACTTGGTATCGAAAGACATCAACAACTCGATATTGGTGCGAAGTGCAGTCAAAGGAGCCAGAAGGTCCTGGCCCGCTTCGGTGATCAGACTTCTCTGGCGTGCCCGCGATTCCGACAACGTCCCGAGCATCCGATTGAAACTGACTGTCAGCGACGCCAACTCGTCGTCACCGGTCACCGGGATCGGCGCAAGATCATCCGTTTCGGCGACCCGCCGCGTCGCCGCAGTAAGTCGCGCAATCGGCCGTAATCCTGTGCGTGCCACAGCATCTCCGGCCGCGTAAGCTAGGGCGATTCCGGCCGCCCCGAGTGCCGCCAACACCACTGCCAGTCGCTTGAGTACCGAACGCGTCGGCCCCAGGGATTGCGCGACAACCAAAGTCTGGCCCGCAACCGAGGGCTCGACAAGAATTCGATACGCATCAACCGTCGCGATTGTCTGCGACGAATTGCCGTCTGCGATCGACCTGATGGCGTCTGCGCTCGTGCTGAACGGCGGCAGACCGGGAGTCGCCGTCACCAAGGCGCCGTCGGCAGTAAGAAGCCCCACCGCCTGGATGACCGCTGTATCCGCGCCGGCCGTCAATCCCAGAACCGGTGTGACACCGCCGAAATTGACGGTGTCGGTGATCGCGTCACTCGTGCGCTCGAGTTGTCGATCGACGTTGCCTTGCAAATACGCGTTGAACACTATGTACACCGCCGACGCCGACACGATCACCGCGATCGCCACCAGGCCTGCAGTCAGCAATTTCACGCGAGCATGGAGCGTCCGCACGTGAATTCCCGATGGTTTTCGACGGCTCATTCCGGGAACCGACACTCTCATGCGCGGTCCCGCAGTGCGGCGTCGAAAAATCCCAACATCCCTCCAGTATGGTCACGGAACCTTAGACGAACCTGAAGCGAACGCGATGTCGGCCTCACAGCGCCGTTCCACGACCGAAAGCCGTGAGCCAGTCCATCGCCTCGGCTTCGGTATCGAATGCCGGGACGGTCGCCGGGATCGGTGGTCGTTCGACGACGATCACCGGGATCGACAATTGCCTGGCTGCGGCGATCTTTGCGTACGTCTGCTCGCCGCCACTGTTCTTGGTGATCACGACGTCGATGCTGTGAGTTCGCATCAGATCGACTTCCGCTTCGATGTCGAATGGACCACGTGCGAGCAGCAATTGCGAGTGAGGCGGCAATGTCCCTGAAGGCGGATCGATCGAGCGCACGAGAAACGAGACGCTCTTCACGCGGTCGAACGCCGAAACTCCTTGCCTCCCGATCGTCAGAAAAGCGCGTGAGCCGACCGTCGGCACCAACTCTGCGGCGTGATCGAGATCGTGTGCCGGAAGCCAAGTGTCACCGAGTTGCTCGCGCCAGGGCGGGCGTCGGTACATGGCGTACGGCACGGAATTCGCAAGGCACGCTTCGAACGCATTCTGGGTGATGCGAGCGGCAAACGGATGCGTGGCGTCGAGCACTGCACGAATATCATTGGCCGACAACCACTCCGACAGCCCTTCGGCTCCCCCGAACCCGCCGATACGCACTTCCCCCTCCGGCCATCGAGGATCACGAACCCGGCCGGCCAGCGATGTGACAACCTCGAGGTCGGCTGAACCGGCCAAGCGAGAAGCGATCACTCGACCTTCGCCTGTGCCGCCGAGCAGGAGTACGCGGCGACGAGTACCTGTCGAGGTCAGTGTGTGCTTCTCTCGCGCGCTGCCGAGTAGAGGTAGCTGTCCGGAAACCCCTCCGCAGTCAACACTCGGCCGACGATCACGACGGCCGTCTTCGTGATGCCGGCCGCATGAACAAGTTCGACGATCGTCTTCAAAGTGCCTCGAACAACGATCTCCTCGGGCCGTGAGGCGAAGGCGACCACCGCGACCGGGCAGTCCTCGCCGTAATTGTCGGCCAACTCGGATGCGATCTGTTCGATGCGATGAGCGCCGAGGTGAATCACCATCGTCGCGCCGCTGCGGCCGAGGGACCGCAGATCCTCGCCCTCCGGCATCGCCGTCGACAAGGTGGAGACTCGGGTGAGAACAATGGTCTGCGAGACGCCTGGGACAGTCAGCTCGCGCCCCAGCGCGGCTGCAGCCGCGGTAAATGCAGGAACACCGGGAATCATGTCGAAATCGACTCCTGCGGCGTCCAGGCGACGAGCTTGCTCTGCCACTGCACTGAAGATCGACGGATCACCGGAATGCAAACGCGCGACGTCCAGCCCAGCGGAATCCGCTTCGACAAGAATCGCGGTGATCTCGTCCAGGCTCAGCCGAGCAGTGTCCACGACCTGAGCTCCGACCGGGCACCACTCGAGCAACTCCGCTGGAACAAGGCTGCCTGCGTACAAGCACACAGGGCTCGCAGCGATGATCCGTTGCGCGCGGACAGTGATCAAATCTGCCGCACCGGGACCCGCACCGATGAAATGAACGGTCATTGTGTGGATTCCTCCGGCGTATCTGTGTCTGCGCCTGCAGACGGCTGACGTTTTGTGACGGACCATTGGACCACCGGAAGTTGCGGTCGCCAAACGTTGAACGTTCCCAACGGCTCGGCGCGCTGCACCTGAAAGCGTCGAAGCGTCCCACCATGGCGACTCATCCAGCCGAGCAGCAACGATTCGGACTCGGCGGTCACGGCGTTCGCGACCAGACGACCACCCACGCTCAACTGCTCCCAGCACGCTTCGAGCATTCCCGGTTGCGTGACGCCGCCGCCGACGAACACCGCATCGGGACGTCGAGTTTCGTCCGCAAACGCCTCCGGCGCGGCCCCTTTCACGTTCAACGCGGGCACGCCGAGATTGAGTGCATTGGCACCGATCTGCGACACGCGGCTCGCCACCTTCTCGAATGTTGTTGCAGTGCAACGTGGGTGAGTTCGCATCCACTCGATGGCGACGGTTCCCGACCCACCGCCCACGTCCCAGAGGTGTTCTCCCGGCGCCGGGGCAAGCGCGCACAACGTCAACGCACGGATCTCCTGCTTCGTCATCTGACCGTCGCCGACAAAAGCAGCATCCGGTAGCCCCGGGATTCGAGTCAGCCGCAAGAGAGGATCGGCCGCGATGCACTCGACGGCCAGAACGTTCAACGCGTCCACGTCCTCGTCCGCGTGATCCCACTCGTCTGCGACCATGACGGTCCGCGATTCCCCGGCCCCGCCCAGCTGGGCCAGCACGGTCACGATCGATCGACCGAAGCCCGCGCCGGACAACAGACGTGCCACCTCCCCCGGTGTCGAGCGCCCGTTGCTCAACACCAGCAGTCGCGCACCGTCAGTCACGGAAGCCAATACTGTCGCCGAGTCTCGGTTGACCAGGCTCACGACGTCGATCTCGGCCGATGCCCATCCCATTCGCGCGCTCGCCAACGCCGCCGACGACGGGTGGGAGATCACTCGCACGTTGTCCGCGCCGAGCAGCCTGACCAATGTGACACCGAGACCGTGGAACATCGGGTCACCGCTGGCGAGCACGCATACTCTGCGGTCCGCGTTCTCGGCGAACATCGACGGCAACGCCGGAATCATCGGAGACGGCCAGGTCAGCCTGGTGGGCGCACGCCGTGCCCCGAGATGTGTCGCCGGGACCAAGTCCAATTGGCGCGGCGACCCCATCAGGACCTCCGCGCCCAGGATTGCGCCCTTTGCGCTCTCGGACAGCCCATCCCAGCCGTCGGCGCCGATGCCGACGATCACCACCGGGTGTGTGGTCATCGCGGCATCCGGCGCCAGATCGTCTGAGGCAGAAGCCGCATGACGAAGAACACCGGCTGCAGAATTCGCGGTACCCACACACGCGTCGCCCCGGAGTTCAGTCCCCGCACGACGGCGTCCGCGACCTGCGACGGAGTGCTCGACATCGGGGCAGGCGACATTCCCTCGGTCATCTTGCCGATGACGAACCCGGGCCGTACCAGCATCAATTGGACGCCCGAACCGTGCAGCGCGTCGCCGAGGCCGCTGGCAAAACCGTCCAAGCCGGCCTTTGCGCTCCCGTAGACGTAGTTGGCGCGGCGAACCCGGACGCCGGCGACGGACGAGAACACCACGATCTTTCCGGTTCCCTGTCCGCGCATGATCTCCGCGAGATGCGTGAGGATGCTGACCTGAGCCACGTAGTCGGTGTGCACCACCGCGACCGCGTGCGCCGCGTCGGTTTCGGCACGCGCCTGATCGCCGAGAATCCCGAAGGCCAGCACTGCAATCGAAATCCGGCCGTGCTCGGCCACTACGGCGCCCAGGAGGTCTCCGTGCGTGTCGACGGCGTCGGCGTCGAACTCGACGGTGGAGACGTCGACAGCGCCGGCGTTTTTGAGCATCTGCTCCTGCTCCGACAGCTCTCCGCTGCGTCTGGCAGCCAGAACGATGTTGCGGCCTGGCGCGAGCCTGACCGCGATCTCGAGGCCGATCTCACTTCGTCCGCCGAGGAGCAGTACCGTCTCGATGTCATTCACGTTCGCACCCGCAGTCACCGCTCCAGTGTCCTGGATTACCGTCGTGGCATGACGCTCACCCCCTCCACCACGCCATCGTCACAGCAGACTCTCACCGAAGACGGGCTGAAGTTCGTCGGTGAATACCACCTCGCGACACTCACGACGTTGCGTCCGAACGGCACCCCACACGTCGTTGCCGTCGGGTTCACCTGGGACCAGGAAGCCGGAAAGGCGCGCGTGATCACCAGCGGTGGCTCACAGAAGGCGATCAACGCAGCGCGTGGCGGATACGCCGCCGTCAGTTCGGTCGACGGTGGCCGCTGGCTCACGCTCGAGGGGCCGGCACGCGTGCTCACCGACGCGGACTCCGTGGCCGACGCCGTTCGGCGCTATGCCGAGCGGTACCGCCAGCCACGGGTCAATCCCGCGCGCGTGGTCATCGAAATCGACGTCACACGCATACTCGGGTCCGCTGCGTTCAAGAAAAGCTGATCAGGCGAGGACAGTCAGGCCGTGCGGACGGTTGTTGAACGACTCGCAACCGTCGGCGGTCACGACGACGATGTCCTCGATACGGGCACCCCAACTGCCGCGGAAGTAGATTCCCGGTTCGATGCTGAAGGCCATACCTTCGACGAGTTCGATGGTGTTGCCCTCGACGATGTACGGCTCCTCGTGCACGGACAGCCCGATACCGTGACCGGTGCGGTGAACGAATACCCCTGCAAGCCCTTGTGCGGCAAGCACTTCGCGGGCTGCAACGTCCACGGATTCTGCGGAGACTCCTGGCCGCACCGAATCGACCGCAGCCTGCTGCGCCGCCTCGAGTACCGCGAACTGTGCGGCAACCTCCGCGGAAGGCTGCCCCATGCTGTACGTGCGAGTGGAGTCCGAGTTGTATCCGGGCTCGACCGGTCCGCCGATGTCGATGACCACGATATCGCCGCTCTCGATCACCCGGTCCGAAACCTCGTGATGAGGATCGGCGCCGTGCGGGCCCGAACCGACAATCACGAACGCGGCCTCGGTATGCCCCTCTTCGAGAATCGCCACCGAAATCGCTTCGCCTACTTCAGCTTCCGTACGTCCGACGACCAAGAACTCGGTCATGCGGGCGTGAACACGGTCGATGGCCGCACCGGCTCGCCGCAATGCCTCGATCTCGGCGCCGTCCTTGACCATCCGCAATTCGCGCAAGACGCCGGTGGCGAGAATCGGCAACGCGCCCAAGGTGTCTGCGAGCGGGATCAGATGCAGCGCAGGCATCGCATCCGTCACCGCAACCTTCGCGCCGGTCGGGAGTTGCGCCGCCACAATCGCATACGGGTCGACACCGTCGACCCAGTCGAGGACGGTCAACCCGAGATCGCCCACTGCCGATTCCTTCAGCGACGCCAACTCCAACCGAGGAAGTACGACGGACGCCTTCGCCGTGTCCGCGGCGATGACCAACGCGGTCAAGCGCTCGAACGAGTCAGCCCGAGAACCCGTCAGGTACCGCAGATCCGGACCTGGAGTCACCACCAGACCGTCGAGTCCTGCTGATCGAGCCAACTCCGCGGCGCGAGCGATACGTGCGCCGTACACGGCGCTGGAGAATCGGGAATCCTGTTCGGCTGAAGACGTCATGGCTTACAGGTTAGTGCCGACTGGCAGGATGGTGACCATGAGTGGGCCATTGCTTCTCCTCGACGGTGCCAGCCTGTGGTTTCGTGCGTTCTACGCGCTGCCCGAGTCATTCGTCGACCCCGACGGCAGACCTGTCAACGCGGTGCGCGGTTTCACCGACATGGTTGCTTCCCTGATCACCAAACACCAGCCGAGTCGTCTCGCCGTGTGCCTGGACTTGGACTGGCGACCGCAGTTCCGCGTCGATGCAGTCCCGACGTACAAAGCACATCGCGTCGAGGAAGGCTCTGACGGTGCGTCCGAAGAAGTTCCGGACACGTTGACGCCTCAGGTCGACATGATCATGGACGTGCTCGCTGCAGCGGGTATCGCGACGGCGGGTGCAGTCGGACTCGAAGCCGACGACGTACTGGGAACGCTTGCCGCCACCGAGCGCGAAGATCTCACCGTCGTCGTCAGTGGTGACCGAGACCTACTGCAGGTCGTCACCGACGAGTACGTGCCCGTCCGTGTCCTGTACGTGGGCCGTGGCCTGTCCAAGGCGGAACTCTTCGGACCGGTCGAGGTTGCGGAGAAATACGGAGTACCCGGTGACCGTGCGGGCGAGGCTTACGCCGAACTCGCGGTACTGCGCGGAGACGCCTCCGACGGTCTACCCGGCATCAAGGGTGTCGGTGAGAAGACTGCGTCGACACTGATGCTCCGTTACGGCTCGTTGGCCGGACTTCGGGCGGCCGCAGCTGATCCTGAATCGGATATGGCCAAGGGGATTCGCGCAAAACTGACCTCACCTGAGGCAATGGCTTACCTAGATGCTGCGTTGCCGGTCGTGCGAGTGGTTCGCGACGCGGACGTTCAGTTCTCGAAGGACGACCGACTCCCGGCGACCCCCGTCGATCCCGCACGCCTCGAGGAAGTGGCGGCCTCGCTGAACATCGAGCGCTCGGCCGGCCGGCTTGCCGCCGCGCTCGAGGCTGCGGCGGCAGGCCGTTCCGACCAATAGGGCGTCAGCTCGGGCGGCTGACCTCGTACGTGCCGTTGTCGTCGACAAACGTCACGGTCACGTTCGACTTCACACCCGCGATCGAAAGCGTGCAGGTGAACTTGTTGCCTGACTTGACTTCCTGGTCCGCGGGGCACTGAACGTTGCTCACGTTCTTCGCCCCGTAGGACTCGGTGACGATCTTCTCGACGCCGGCCTGCGCGGCGCTCTGATCGAGTGTGTTCTTGCCGAAGACACCGAACACCAGGGCCACCACGACAGCGGCAAGAACGACGAGAACGCCGATCGCACCGAAGATCAGGGG
>NZ_CAURKP010000137.1:0-14397 GCF_963525155.1 uncultured Rhodococcus sp. | reverse complement strand
AAGTAGTTCTGCAGGGTGATGGTGGCAAGGGTCTGGTTCTCCGCCTTGATCTCCACCTTCTCCTTGGCCTCGATCGCCTGGTGCATGCCCTCGTTGTAGCGGCGGCCGACCAGCACGCGGCCGGTGAACTCGTCGACGATGATGACCTCACCGTCGCGGACGATGTAGTCCTTGTCCTTGGTGTAGAGCTCCTTGGCCTTGATCGCATTGTTCAAGTAGCTCACCAGCGGCGAATTCGCGGCTTCGTACAGGTTGTCGATACCGAGCTGGTCCTCGACCAGTTCGACGCCCGCCTCGTGCACACCGATGGTGCGCTTGCGGATGTCGACCTCGTAGTGAACGTCCTTCTTCAGCAGCGGCGCGATGCGCGCGAACTCGCTGTACCACTTGCTGGAGCCGTCGGCCGGGCCCGAGATGATGAGCGGGGTTCGGGCTTCGTCGATGAGGATCGAGTCGACCTCGTCCACGATGGCAAACGCATGGCCACGCTGGACCAGGTCGTCCAGCGAGTGCGTCATGTTGTCGCGCAGGTAGTCGAAGCCGAACTCGTTGTTGGTGCCGTACGTGATGTCGGCTGCGTAGGCGACGCGGCGCTCGGCCGGCGTCATGCCCGAGAGAATCACACTGGTCTCGAGGCCGAGGGCGCGGTGAACGCGGCCCATCCACTCGGAGTCGCGCTTGGCAAGGTAGTCGTTGGTGGTGACCACGTGGACGCCGTCACCCGCGATCGCGTTGAGATAAGCCGGAAGAACCGACGTCAGAGTCTTGCCCTCACCGGTCTTCATCTCGGCGACGTTGCCGAAGTGCAGGGCCGCGCCACCCATGATCTGCACGTGGAAGTGCTTCTGATTGATCACGCGCCACGACGTCTCACGGGCCACGGAGAAAGCCTCGGGCAGCAACTCGTCGAGAGTTTCCCCGGCGGCATAGCGCTCACGGAACTCGGTGGTCTTGGCTTTGAGTTGCTCGTCTGTCAGGCCTTCGACATCGGGCGACAGAGATTCCACATGCTCGGCGATGTGCTTGAGCCGCTTGACCATGCGACCTTCACCAACACGGAGCAGCTTCGATAGCGACAGCGACGGCACAGTCTTCTTCGTCCTCAATCTTCGGCGACAGGGGGTCACACACTGAAAATCCGGCCGGGGTCCGAAAACTCCGGCCGGATTCCATGGTAGGCGCTACCGGCGGCGAGCGAGCAAACCCACCACCGATTGGGTCATGTCAGGCGGATCAATCCGTAGTCGAAAGCGTGACGACGGTAGACGACGGACGGCTTGTCCGACTCCTTGTCATGGAAGAGAAAGAAGTCGTGTCCGACCAGTTCCATCTCGTAGAGAGCGTCGTCGATGGTCATCGGCTCGGCCGGGTGATCCTTCGTGCGGACCACGCGTCCCGGGCCGTCGTACTCGTCCGGCTCTTGACCGTTCAGCGAAATGTCCGGTGTGACTCCGAGTGAGTCTGCGTCGACGAGGGAGGCGGTTGCCTCCGCGACGGACACCGGTCGCTTGTCGCCGTAATGGACCTTCTTGCGGTCCTTGGTTCGACGGAGGCGACTCTCGAGCTTGTCGATCACCGATTCGAAGGCGGCGTAGAAGCTGTCTGCGGACGCTTCGGCTCGGGCCACCGGGCCTTTACCTCGAGCGGTGATCTCGACGCGCTGGCAACTCTTGGCCTGTCGTCGGTTGCGTTCATGTTGGAGTTCCACGTCGAAGTGGAATATGGAGGGGTCGAAGTGTTCGAGTCGCGCCAGCTTTTCCGAAACGTAGATTCGGAAGTGATCGGGGATCTCGACATTTCGTCCCTTGACTACGACGTCGGATCTCGGAGCTGCGGCATTCTCGGAACGCTCGATGGTGGCGTCCTCGATGAAAAACGAGGCTTGCGAAGGGGTCGTCACTCGTACCTCCCAATTACGGCCCCGCCCCACGGTGGGCGGCGGCAAATTCTGCAAGTACCGAGAGGGGATCCGCCCGGCACCAGTATCGAAGTACCACCTCCTACCAGTATTTTCGGGTGTGCCGCCGACGCTAGTACGTAACGCGCGCGAGTGCCACTGTTCCAACGAAATTCATCTAAGCCCCTGCAAGGACAAGCACGAGAGTTGTCCGAATCCCACGGAGCGAGAGGGCCCGAACCGACTCTGCCGCAGTCGCTCCCGTGGTGAGGACGTCGTCGAGCAGGACGATGTCACTGTCCCCGGCAATCGAAGAGATCGCAGTGGTGTCGAGAGACACATGACCGTTCACGTTGGTCACCCGGTCGGCCGCGGACAGTCCCACCGAGTCACGTACACCTCGCGTCATCCGGAGAATCGGACAGACACGTACCGGACGCCCCGCGACAGAACCAATTTCCCGCTTTCCGCGCACACTTTCGGCTATCCGGCGAACCGGATCACCCCCGCGAGATCGCGCCGCTCGGGCGCGCGTGGGAGCCGGCACCAGCACGATCGGCGGACGACCCCCGCTGCCGAGCTCGCCCCACCGTTCCAGAGTGGCCAACGCGTCGGCCACAGCGATCCCCAGAGGCATCGCGAGGTCCCGACGACCCCGTTCCTTCATCTCGATCACACTGCGCCGCCTGGGGCCGTCGTAGCGGCCGAGTGCCCAGACGGGCACGCCCGGATCCACGCGCGGACTCAGTCGAAGCGGATGATCGCGCAGCAGTTCCGCGCACTCACCGCACCACAGAGTCCCCGAGCGGCCACACCCACCACACTCGCGTGGCAACAGCAGGTCGAGCAGACCGGCACCGAATTTCTTGTCCCCCATGGCCGAATCATGAACCTGAGCACCGACATGCATCAGAGCGCAGACATTCACCAGAGCGCAGAGACGTCAGCCAGGCAGAACCGGAATCGCCTTCTGTCCGGTCAGCACGGTCACCTCACGCCAGCGGCGATCCCCGGCGGGGTCGTTGTTGTTCAGTTGGAACACCGCACGCGCGTCGGCGACGTACTCGGTGGTCGGCGACGCATCCACGGAGGTGACGGGAGCGGTCAGGTTTCCACTCGGCAGCGCGTCCATTCGTGAGCCGTCGATCGCGACCTGGACGACCGGTATGTCGGCTCCACTGCGCGCGATCACGATGGTGTCGCTGTTGCTCCAGTCGAGTGAGAGCGCGGTACTGCCCAAGCCGGAGGCCACTGCGCGTGGACTCGTCAGGGCATAGACCCCGCTGGCGGTGCGCACGACCACAGCCAGGTAGACCTTGCCGTCGATGATCATCGCCGCTCGCACGCCGTCCCGCGACAGACGCAGTTCCGAGATCGTGGAACCGACCGACGTCAAGGCCCCGACGTCGACGTTGGTGACCGACACCCGGCCGGTGCCTGGTTCACGGACGACCCGAACGACGGTATTGCCGTTCACAGCCGTCCAGACCGCGTTGTTGTCCAGCTCCCACGAAGGCCTGGTGATGGCGCTGCCTTCGAGTACCGGAACGGACCCTTCGCCGTATGTCCCGAGCGACAAGTCGAATCTTGTGCCGGGATCCGGCCGAGCGGTGTCCGCGACGGCTGCCACCAACTTGCCGTCCCGTGAGAGAGCAGCCGCCGTGAGGTTGCCCGCATTGCCCGCGAAACCGGGCACCGGAGTCGCCTCTTGCTCGGTGACACTCACCAGTGAACCGTTGCGCAGTGCATGCAGTCCGACGGTTGCACTCGTGGTGGCCAGTGGGTTGGTGGATGCGACGTCGGCGGTGGTCCAGCCGTCGGCATGAGCCGCGTCCAGCGGTTCGCCGTCGATCTCCAGAACGTACGGCCCTGCCACATCGGCGTTGGCGAGCGTCCAAATGACCTGTGCTGCAAACAAACCGCGAGTAGCAGCATCCATCGGGTTGTCAAGGCGGAAGTTGATGCGCACACCACCGAGACCGACTCCGACCTGTCCCGGCTTACCGTCGGCCTTGGTGATCGGACCGATCACCGACACGCCATTGCCCAGTTCGTTTCGCACAGCCGGCGCCAGCGCTGCCTTCGGTCCGTCGATCATCAGACCGATCAGCTGAGCCGCCACCTGGTCCTGCCCGCCGGAGATCCAGCGAAGATCGGGGACGACCGTCTGGCTGGTGGGGTCGAGGAAGAACAACGACTTCCGCTGGTAAGCGCCGAGGAACTGCGGACGCTCCATGATCACGCCGGGAGGCAAATCACTGATCCGCCATTCGCCGTCGGTCAACGCCAGGGTCATCCTCGCTTCGAAGCTGCCCTCTTCGGGAACGTACAGTCCTCCCGGGTCGAGGCGACCGACCTTGTTCACACGAATCGTGTAGACGGCTTCGGTGCTGGTTCGAGAAACCGAGAGCACATCGACCTTGTCGACGATGACAGCACTTGCCGCGTCGTCCCAACGCGCCGAAGCGTCCTTGGTCAGGTACTGACGGGCTGCGGCGTGCCGGTTGGACGGATCGGTACTCGCCTTGACGAAGTCACGTACCAGCAGGTCCGGCTCTCGCCCCGATGCCGGTGATTCGACGGAGGTTCCGGGCACAGCGGTTGCCAGAGTTCCGATTGCCTGCGGCGAGGAGGATTCCGGCAAACTCGCGCACGCGCCGGTCAGCAACAGCACGCTGAGCGTTGTTGCGAGAAGTGCCAGACGGCGGCGGGTTCCGATCATGATCGATCCCCACCGTTGGACTCGTTCCGCGAGTCCGATTCGCGCGGAGTCGGCAGGGACGACGTGACCTCGCCGACGGTATCGGCGACGATGTCGGCTTCGCTCGGCGTGCGGACGAACTTTGTGGTCGTCGGCTTGAGAGGCAGTGGGCTCGACACGACTTTCTTGCCACGGGTGCGCGAGAGCGTCAGCCGGAAGCAGGCGCCGACTCCCGGTTCGCCCCAGGCCTCGAGCTTGCCGTCGTGCAGATTCGCGTCTTCGACGCTGATCGCGAGGCCGAGTCCGGTGCCGCCACTGCGGCGCACGCGGGACGGGTCCGATCGCCAGAACCGGTTGAAGACCAACTTCTCCTCGCCCGGACGCAACCCGACGCCACTGTCGCGGACGATGAAGGCGAGGGCATTGTCGTCGGCGCGAAGGCGAAGCAGAATCGGCTTCCCCTCACCGTGGTCGATGGCGTTGGCCAGGAGATTTCGCAGGATGCGTTCGACGCGGCGCGGATCGACATCTGCCATGACGGGCTCGTCGGGCATGTCCACGATCAGTTCGGTGCCGGATTCGCGGGCGAGATGGCGAACTGTGGAAACGGCCGCTCGCGCACACATACGCACGTCGAGTTGTTCGGATGCGAGTTCCGCGACACCGGCGTCGTGGCGGGAGATCTCGAGGAGGTCCGCCAGAAGCCCCTCGAACCTGTCCAGCTCGGCGACAAGCAGTTCCGACGACCGACGCAGCATCGGGTCGAGGTTCTCGCTGCCGTCGTAGATCAGGTCGGCTGCCATCCGGACCGTGGTCAGAGGTGTGCGGAGTTCATGGCTGACATCGGAGGTGAAGCGTTTCTGGAGACTGCCGAACTCCTCCAGCTGGGTGATCTGTTTGGACAGACTCTCGGCCATCTCGTTGAAGGACATGGCCAGGCGCGCCATGTCGTCCTCGCCGCGGACCGGCATTCGTTCCTTGAGTCGGCCGTCTGCGAAACGCACTGCGATTCGCGAGGCCGATCGGATGGGAAGCACGACCTGTCTGGCAACCAACAGCGAAATCGCCGCCAAGAGCACCAGCAACACGGCTCCACCGATCAGCAGGGTGCTTCGAACAAGAGACAGACTTCGGTCTTCGCTGGCGAGCGGGAAGATCAGATACAGCTCGAGTCCCGATATCGACGACGCGGTGGGGCTACCGATGATCAGCGCGGGTCCGGAGTAACCGTTCGGGTTGGACACCGTCGCGAATTGGTAACTGATCTGGCCGCGTTTGACGAACTCGCGAAGGTTGTCGGGGATCTGATCGACCGGTCCCGAACTCGTCGGCTGGCGCGGCCCGTCCCCTGGCACGATGAGCACCGGGTCGAAGGTGCCGGCCGACCCGGAGGCCTGGCCCGAGGTCTGGTTTCGACGGCTCGTCAGTCCGGATGCAGCGCTTTCCAATTGAACGTTGAGCGCCGTCGAATCGTCGACGCCCGCGAGTTGGTCTTCGACGATGCCGCGGGCTCGGTCCATTTCCTCGGTCGCCGCGGTGATCTTCGTTTCCAACAGCCGATCGGTGATCTGGCTGGTCAGCACGACACCGAGAATGACGATGACGATCAAGGACAACGTCAAAGTCGAGACGACCACTCGCAATTGGAGCGAGCGTCGCCACGTGTGCGCGAGGGTGTTGCTCATCGAGTGACACCACCGCAGAAATGGCGTCAGCCGTCGGTTGAGACGACGACGCCACCTGGAGACTCCGCTCACGGCGGTCCGGCCTTGTAGCCGACCCCCCTGACCGTCAGAACCACTTCGGGATTCTCGGGATCAGTTTCGACCTTGGCGCGCAAACGCTGAACGTGCACGTTCACCAGGCGGGTGTCGGCGGCGTGGCGGTATCCCCACACCTGCTCGAGGAGGACTTCACGGGTGAACACCTGGCGCGGCTTGCGCGCCAATGCGACCAGCAGGTCGAATTCGAGTGGTGTGAGCGAGATCTGCTCGCTGCCGCGGCTGACCTTGTGTGCCGGAACGTCGATCACGATGTCGGCGATGCTCAGCAGCTCGGCCGGCTCCTCTTCCGTACGGCGCAGGCGAGCACGCACCCGCGCCACCAGCTCCTTCGGCTTGAACGGCTTCATGATGTAGTCGTCCGCACCGGATTCGAGGCCGAGCACGACGTCGACGGTGTCGGTCTTGGCCGTCAACATCACGATGGGCACGCCGGAATCCGCACGCAGAACCCGGCATACGTCGATCCCGTTCATTCCGGGAAGCATGAGATCGAGCAGGACGAGGTCGGGCCGGGTCTCACGCACTGCCGCGAGCGCCAGGGTTCCGTCGCCTACCACGTAGGGATCGAAACCCTCACCACGCAGCACGATCGTGAGCATCTCGGCGAGTGCCGTGTCGTCGTCGACAACCAGAATCCTTGGTTTCATATCCCTATCGTTGCATCTCGGAGCGATGAATCAGACCGTTACGAGGCCGTGCGGCGTGCCGCGTCTTTCCCTCTACTGTGCCGGAAAGTTCGAATCCCGGCCGCAAGGGTGACCGATCACGCGAAATCCGCGAGCCTGCGCGCCAGTTCGGCCGGGTCCGTCTCCGGCCCCACGATCCACCAGGGCGAGACCCAGTCCGTCGCTGCCAACTGCTTGTAGAGCTCACCGGTTCTGGCCTGCAGGCCGCCGTCGCGCTCGTAGGCGTCGAGCTGACGCGACGCGTCCTCGGCCTCACGCGAGCGGGCACGCTGCTCGGCCAGCGCTACCGGTACGTCGAGGTACAACTGCAGATCGGGAGCGGGAAGAGCGAGTCGACCCAACTCCAATTCACGGACCCAGGCGACCATCTCGCCGTCCACGCCCTGATGCGCGCGCGCCGCGTTGTAGGCGGCGTTGGACGCCACGTAGCGGTCGAGGAGAACAATGTCGTTGGCGGACAACAGGTCCGAGATCCGATCCGCCGCACCCGCGCGGTCCAGGGCGAACAGGACTGCCATCGCGTTCACGGATTCAGCCAGGTCTCCGTGCGATCCTTTGAGTGCCTCGGCAGCAAGATCCGCGTGGATCGACTTCCCGTACCGCGGAAAATCCAGAGTCGCGATCGACGTGCCGCCGCGGCGGAGTTCGCTCTCCACTTTGCCGATCAACGTTCGCTTTCCAGCGCCGTCGAGGCCTTCCAATGCCACCAGTGTTCCCACGGCGGACAAGCCTATCCCCCGGCCTGCTTGCGCAGACCGGGGGACGGCGGACGCTACATCCTCAGCGACGAATCACCGGGTCAGTAGCGGTAGTGCTCGGGCTTGTACGGGCCTTCGACGTCGACGCCGATGTACTCTGCCTGATCCTTCGTGAGCTTGGTCAGCGTGCCACCGAGTGCCTCGACGTGGATCTTGGCGACCTTCTCGTCGAGGTGCTTCGGGAGGCGGTAGACCTCGTTGTCGTACTCGTCCGGCTTCGTCCACAGTTCGATCTGCGCGATGACCTGGTTGGAGAAGCTGTTGCTCATCACGAACGACGGGTGGCCCGTCGCGTTGCCGAGGTTGAGCAGGCGGCCTTCGGACAGCACGATGATCGAGTGGCCGTCGGCGAACGTGAACTCGTCGACCTGCGGCTTGATGTTGATCCGCGTGACGTCGCCGGACTTCTCGAGGCCGGCCATGTCGATCTCGTTGTCGAAGTGACCGATGTTGCCCAGGATGGCCTGATGCTTCATGGCCTTCATGTGCTCGAACGTGATGATGTCCTTGTTACCGGTGGACGTGATCACGATGTCGGCCCAGCCGATGGCCTGCTCGACTGTCTTGACCTCGAAGCCGTCCATGAGCGCCTGCAGGGCGTTGATGGGGTCGACCTCGGTGACCGCGACGCGAGCGCCCTGGCCGCGAAGTGCCTCGGCACAACCCTTGCCGACGTCTCCGTAACCGCAGACCAGCGCAGCCTTGCCGCCGATCAGAACGTCGGTGCCGCGGTTGATGCCGTCGAGCAGCGAGTGGCGCGTGCCGTACTTGTTGTCGAACTTGCTCTTGGTGACCGAGTCGTTGACGTTGATAGCGGGGAACGTGAGTTCACCGGCAGCGGCAACCTGGTACAGGCGCAGAACGCCCGTGGTGGTCTCCTCGGTGACGCCCTGGACGGACTCGGCGATTGCCGTCCACTTTCCCTTGTCGGACTCGAGGGACTGACGCAGAAGTGCAAGGAAGACCTTGTACTCGTCGGAATCCTGGTCGTCGTCCGTCGGCGGGACGACGCCGGCCTTCTCGAACTGTGCGCCCTTGAGCACCAGCATGGTGGCGTCGCCGCCATCGTCGAGAATCATGTTGGCAGGCTCACCCGGCCAGGTCAGCATCTGCTCGGCTGCCCACCAGTACTCTTCGAGGGTTTCACCCTTCCAGGCGAAAACCGGAACGCCCTTGGGCTCTTCCGGGGTGCCGTGCGGACCGACGACGATGGCGGCGGCAGCGTGATCCTGCGTGGAGAAGATGTTGCATGAAGCCCAGCGGACCTCGGCGCCGAGCGCGGTCAGCGTCTCGATCAGCACCGCGGTCTGAATGGTCATGTGCAGCGAGCCGGAAACGCGAGCGCCCTTGAGCGGCAACACCTCTGCGTATTCGCGACGAAGCGCCATGAGGCCGGGCATCTCGTGCTCTGCCAGACGGATTTCCTTGCGACCGAACTCCGCGAGCGAAAGATCTGCAACTTTGAAGTCGATGCCGTTACGGCTCTCGGCCACGGGCGTTGTTGAAACTGAGGTCGTCATCTGCCTCTCCTGGTTGACGTGCATACTCTGCACAAGCCTATCGGTGTACCAGGCTATCGGTTAGACGCCCTCTCCCGCCCGCCCCTCTACTGCGCGGCCCTCGCGCGCCACGTCGATGAACGGCCCGAGCAGTATGCCCAGATCCTCCGCCACCGAAGCCTCGGACTCCGGCGGCATCGAAATGTAGCTCAGCCCGAGACGCGCAATCGCCCTGGCCAGAATTCCGGCGTCGGCGGGTGACGCCTGAATCCACCCTCGCTGGAAACTCTCCGCAAGCCGCGACGACGCGCGCTCGATGATGACCGCACTGTCGGTGGTGATCAGGCGAAGCAGGTCCGGCTTGGCCTCACCGGTGAGCAGAGAGATCACCAACGGGTCGGTTGCACTGGAGGCGAAAAACGATCCGAAACCCGCCGTCAACGCCTCGACTGCACGTCCGTCGTTCGCCACCATGGCCTCGTCCACCGCGTCGACGAAGCCGTCAGCAAGGCGAAGCGCGTACGCCTCGGCAAGCCCTTGCCTCGAGCCGAACTCGTTGTAGAGCGTCTGACGACTCACACCGGCATGCTTGGCCAGAACCGTCAGCGTCACCTCGGACCAGTCGCGCTCGGTCAACAACTCACGCATCGAATCGAGCACCGACGTACGCAGCAGCAGGCGCGACGCTTCTTTCTGCGGCAGACGAGTGGGCGTCGAAGTCATGGTGACGACACTACCGCCGCACCTAGGTCCGTTCGACGCCGACGCATCTCACCGTCGTTCGACCTCAACCATGAAGAAGTCGCTCTTCGCCGCCCCGCAGTCCGGGCAACTCCAGTCTTCGGGAATGTCGTCCCAGCGAGTGCCCGGTTCGATACCGTCCTCCGGCCAGCCGACTGCCTCGTCGTACTCGAAGCCGCATTGCGCGCACTGATACAGCTTGTAGTCGTTCATGATTCACTCCCCGCCGTTGCCGGCATCGGCTCGAAGTCCAGCTTTTCCCTCACGCCGCAGTCCGGACAGCACCAGTCGTCCGGCACGGCATCCCACGGCGTGCCCGCCGGAAACCCTTCTCGTCGTGCACCCTTCGATTCGTCGTAGACGTATTCACAGACCGGGCATCGATAGCTGCTCATCACGCTGCTCCGTACCGAGCAAGGATGCGATCACGCTTGGACGGCTGAACGTTGACGCGGGTGATGTCGCCGCCGTAGTGCGCAAGGACTTTGGGATCCATCACTTTTCGCCACAGCGGTGGAACGTAGGCGAGGATGATCATGCTCGCGTACCCACTGGGCAGGTTGGGCGCACCGTCCATGCTTCGAAGCGTCTGATAACGACGCGTCGGGTTCGCGTGATGATCGCTGTGACGCTGGAGGTGATACAGGAAGATGTTGGTGCAGATGTGATCACTGTTCCAACTGTGCTCCGGTGCTGCACGCTCGTACCGCCCGCTGTCCAGACGACGACGCTTCAGTCCGTAATGTTCGAGGTAGTTGACGGTTTCGAGCAGACAGAATCCGAACACGGCCTGCAGCACCAGGAACGGCAGTACCGAGAGGCCGAAGACGGCGACGAGGACACCGAACAGTACGACGGACATCAACCACGAATGCAGGACGTCGTTGCGAATTGTCCACGGCTTCTTACCCAGTCGATCGAGTCTGGCCTTTTCCAGGGACCACGACGAGCGCAGAGATCCCCACACACTGCGCGGCAGGAAGGTCCAGAAGCTCTCACCGAAGCGAGACGACGCCGGATCCTCGGGCGTGGCGACGCGCACGTGGTGTCCACGATTGTGCTCGATGTAAAAGTGGCCGTAAAACGACTGCGCCAGAGTGATCTTCGACAACCAGCGTTCGAGATCGTCCTTCTTGTGACCGAGCTCGTGTGCGGTGTTGATCCCGATTCCTGCGACACAACCGATACTGATCGCCAGACCGATCTTGGAGATCAGCCCAAGTCCCCCGTCGATTCCGAGCCAGGACAGATCGGTCGCCGACCAGAGGTAGCAGGCCAGGACCAGGCTGACCAACTGGAACGGTATGTAGATGTAGGTGCAATACCGGTAGTACTTGTCGTTCTCGAGGCGCTCCATCACTTCGTCCGGCGGATTCTCGCCGTCCGGGCCGAAGAAGATGTCGAGGATCGGGAGCAGGATGTAGACGAGAAGCGGCCCGATCCACCACCACACCGGCGAGACCGCATTCCATCCGAGACTGTTGAACAACGCGACCAATCCGACGGCGATGAAGACCGCCGTCGGCGGCACGAGGCCGAGCAGCCAGAGGTATCTCTTCTTGTCACGCCACTGCTCGGGCGGGAGCGTCTGGCCGGATTGCGAGTCCACGTGCGTCGACACGGTCTACCTCCTCGATTCGGACCGACCCGAAAACTGTGAGTCAGTTCACTATGAGGTAGACAGTACTACTGATTTTGTACAAGTGATAGACAAATCATAAACTTTGTACATCTACTCGATTTCGCCGCGTTCACGCTTCCCGATCATCGAATGCTGCCTGCTGTAGGCAAAATAGATGACAACGCCGAGGGCCATCCAGACCACGAACCTCATCCAGGTCTCCACCGACAGGTTGAACATCAGCCACAGACACGCGAGGACGGCCAGAATCGGGACCAGCGGGACCAGCGGCACCCTGAATCCGCGAGGTAGGTCGGGACGCGTCCGACGGAGCACGAGAACCCCGATCGAGACGAGAACAAAAGCGAACAGTGTGCCGATGTTGACCATTTCCTCGAGGGTGCCGATAGGAAAAACGCCGGCGAGCACCGCGACCACGACGCCGACCAAGATCGTGATCCGCACAGGGGTTCCGTGCTTGCCGGTCGGTGCCAGGCGTCGTGGCATCAGACCGTCGCGTGCCACCCTGGTCTGCCCGAGCATCAGCACCATCACCACTGTCGTGAGACCGGCCAAAGCGCCGAACGAGATGACGTTTTTCGCCCACGTGATGTCGTGGAAAGCGAATGCCGTTGCCAGGTTGGAGGTATCGCCCTCGAGCTCGGTGTATTTCACCATCCCCGTCAGCACCAGTGTCACCGCCACGTACAGAACCGTGACGATCAGGAGAGAACCCAGGATGCCGCGTGGCAGCGCCTTCTGCGGCTCCTTCGCCTCCTCCGCCGTCGTGGCGACGACGTCGAAGCCGATGAACGCGAAGAACACCAGACTGGCTGCCGCGAGCAATCCGTACCACCCGAACGTGCTGCCACCGGCCCCGGTCACGTACGAGAACAACGACTGGTGGATGCCCTCTCCCGTCGAGCCCGGCTCCGACGGCGGAATGTACGGCGAGTAGTTGTCGGTGTCGATGTAGAACAGACCGACGATGATCACCAGCAACACCACCGCGACCTTGATCGCCGTGATCACCAGTGACACCCTCGACGAGAGTTTTGTGCCGGTCGCGAGCAGGATCGTGATGACAGCGATCACCAGCACCGCACCCCAGTCGAACGATATCGGCCCCAACTCGACGATCGGGCTGCGTGAGCCCATCACTTCGCCGAGGTACAGCGACCAGCCTTTGGCGACCACCGAAGACGCCAAGGCGAATTCGAGGATGAGATCCCAGCCGATGATCCAGGCGACGAATTCGCCGAACGTCGCGTACGAGAACGTGTACGCGCTACCGGCAACCGGGACCGTCGACGCGAATTCGGCGTAACACAGTGCTGCCAGTCCGCAGGCGATGGCGGCAATGACGAACGCGAGCGAGACCGACGGCCCGGCGACATTTCCCGCCGTCCGAGCCGTGAGTGTGAAGATGCCCGCACCGATGACGACTGCGACACCGAACACCGTGAGATCCCACGAGTTCAGTTCTTTCCGGAGTTTGGTTTCCGGCTCGTCGGTGTCCTTGATGGACTGCTCGATCGATTTGGTTCGAAACAGCTTCGACCGTCCAGATCCGGCCTGCTCGTCCTTGACAGCCATTGCCGCCTCCTTGCTGGGGACCAGCAGGTCCCACCATGGGCAAGTAGAGAGATGGCATCAGCCTAAGCCCGCAGGCGCAGCTTTGTTCAGGGTTTGTCGGGAGCCTGTAGATCTGTTTCAGGGCGATCTCCTGCGCTGAGACGATCCAGGTCCGGCTCGAGGTAGATCACCCGCGCCGCAGGCACTGCAGCGCGCACGCGAGACTCGGCCTCGTCGATCGCCGTCGCCACGTCCGAGATCGTCGATCCGATCGGCACCGCAACCTTGGCAGCAACAAGGATCTCCTCGGGACCGAGGTACTGCGTCTTGCAATGAATGACGCGTTCGATACGAGTTCCGTCGACCAGGGCGTTGAGGATCAGTTCGGTCTCCACCGCCGTTGCGCCCTCACCGATCAGCAGCGACTGCATTTCGATGATCAGAATGACCGCGATGATGCCGAGCAGGACACCGATGCACAGAGTTCCGATGCCGTCGAAGACCGGATTTCCGGTCACCATCGTGAGACCGACGCCGCCGAGTGCAAGGACGAGACCGATCAATGCGCCGGTGTCCTCGAGCAGCACAACCGGGAGTTCCGGGCTACGAGAGGTTCGGATGAAGTTCCACCACGACGCATTTCCCTTGAGCGGTCGTGATTCCTTCGCTGCGGTCCGGAAGCTGTAGCCCTCCAGGCAGATCGCGATGAACAGGATCGCGATTGCCACGAAAGCCGAATTGAGTTCTTCCGGATGCTGAATCTTGTGAATGCCTTCGTAGATCGCGAACAGCGAACCGAGGGTGAAGAGCACCAGTGCAACGACGAACGAATAGAAATATCGGTTGCGCCCGTAGCCGAACGGGTGCAGTTGATCCGCGTCACGTTCTGCCTTCTTCTGCCCCAGGAGCAGCAAACCCTGATTGGACGTGTCGGCCACCGAGTGCACCGATTCGGCGAGCATCGACGACGATCCGGTGATCAAGAATCCGGCGAACTTGGCTACGGCAATTCCGGCATTGGCTCCGAGGGCCGCCAGAATTGCCTTCTTGCCACCATGAGCCGACACAATGTCTCCTAGTTTCCGACTACGGCACTGAAAACCTGCGCAGTCGGGGTCCGTGTGCTCAGGTGTAT
>NZ_CAURKP010000136.1:0-14453 GCF_963525155.1 uncultured Rhodococcus sp. | reverse complement strand
CTGGTCTTCGACCACACCGCACACGGTGCGCCGATCTGTCTGGCGGGCCCAACCCGAGAAGTCGGTGCCGTCGTAGGAGATGTCGAGCCGCAATCGAACGAGCCCGCCGTCCCCGATGGGGGCGGCGGGCTCGTTCGATTCAGCGTGTGCCGAAACCAAGGGAGACTAGTCCTTCTTGGCCTCTTCGGCCTCGGGAGCGTCGGCCGCAGTTGCGGTCTCGTCCTCGATGGCCTCGACGACTGCGTCAGCGTTCTCGACCTCAGCGTCGGTCGCGTCGGCCTCTACGGCCTCGACGACGTTCTCTGCGGCGGGAGCTTCCTGCGAGGACTTGACGCGACGAGCGCGGTCAGCCTCGGAGGTGACGGTCTTTTCCTTGACGAGCTCGATGATTGCCATCGGAGCGTTATCACCCTTGCGGGGGATCGTCTTGATGATGCGGGTGTATCCACCGTTACGGTCCGCGTAGAACGGGCCGATCTCGGCGAACAGGGTGTGAACGACATCCTTGTTGCGGATGACCTTCAGCACCTCACGACGGTGAGCCAGCGTGCCGGCCTTTGCGTGCGTGACGAGCTTCTCGGCGTAGGGGCGCAATGCCTTGGCCTTGGACTCGGTGGTGGTGATGCGACCGTGCTCGAAGAGCGCGGTAGCCAGATTGGCGAAAATCGCCTTCTGGTGGGAAGCCGACCCGCCGAAGCGGGCACCCTTCTTGGGCTTGGGCATGATGATCTCCTAGTAAAGGACCTGAGCTGCTACAGCTGTTCGGTCTCGGCGTAGTCCTCGGTACCTTCGGCATCGCCGAAGGAACCGGCATCAGTGTCACTCCACGTTCCGGTGGCGGCGTCGTAGCCGGCAACGGTGGTGGGATCGAAGGATGCGGGGCTGTCCTTGAGGGACAGGCCGAGCGAATGCAGCTTGACCTTGACCTCGTCGATGGACTTCTGTCCGAAGTTGCGGATGTCGAGCAGATCGGACTCGGTACGGCCGACAAGCTCACCGACGGTGTGAACACCTTCGCGCTTGAGGCAGTTGTAGGAGCGGACCGTGAGGTCCAGATCCTCGATGGGGAGTCCGAAGGAAGCGATGTGATCGGCCTCGGCAGGCGAGGGTCCGATCTCGATTCCTTCTGCTTCGACGTTCAGCTCACGGGCCAGGCCGAAGAGCTCAACCAGGGTCTTGCCCGCCGAAGCGAGCGCGTCCCGTGCGGTGATGGAGTTCTTCGTTTCCACGTCGAGAACGAGCCGATCGAAGTCGGTGCGCTGTTCGACGCGAGTGGCCTCCACCTTGTAGGTGACCTTGAGCACCGGCGAGTAGATCGAGTCGACCGGGATACGGCCGATCTCTGCGCCGGACGCCTTGTTCTGAACGGCGGGGACATAGCCACGACCGCGCTCGACTACGAGCTCGATCTCCAGCTTTCCCTTGTCGTTCAGGGTGGCGATGTGCAGATCAGGGTTGTTCACGGTGACGCCTGCCGGGGGCACGATGTCGCCTGCAGTAACAGCGCCGGGGCCCTGCTTGCGGACGTACATGGTGACCGGCTCGTCCTCTTCGGAGTTCACGACGAGGCCCTTGAGGTTCAGGATGATGTCGGTGACATCTTCCTTCACGCCCGGGACGGTGGTGAACTCGTGGAGAACGCCGTCGATACGGATGCTGGTGACAGCAGCGCCGGGGATCGACGAGAGCAGCGTGCGGCGCAGCGAATTGCCGAGCGTGTACCCGAAACCTGGCTCCAGGGGCTCGATGACGAACTTCGAGCGGTTATCAGCGATGACCTCTTCGGTCAGCGTGGGTCGCTGAGAAATGAGCATTGGTATTTCCTCCTGTACGGACGTCCACTATTTGACGCCCACGATGGGAAAGGGCCTGCGGCCCTGTGAGTGGTTGAGGAGTCCGGAGACTCCTCAACCACTCACGGGGTGCGAAGCGCCTTACTTCGAGTAGTACTCGACGATGAGCTGTTCCTGCAGAGCGATGTCGATCTGCGCGCGCTCGGGAAGCTGGTGAACCAGGATCCGCAGACGCGAGCCGACAACCTGCAGCCACCCGGGAACCGGGCGATCGCCGACGGTCTCACGCGCAACCTGGAACGGAAGCGTGGAGAGCGACTTCTCCTTGACATCGATGATGTCGTACTGCGAGACGCGGTAGCTCGGGATGTCGACCTTCTTGTTGTTCACGAGAAGGTGACCGTGCGTGACCAGCTGACGTGCCTGACGGCGCGTGCGAGCGAGGCCTGCGCGGTACACGACGTTGTCGAGACGCGACTCGAGGATGCGAAGCAGGTTCTCGCCGGTCTTGCCGGGGCGGTTGTTCGCCTCCTTGTAGTACAGGCGGAACTGCTTCTCCATGACGCCGTAGGTGAAGCGAGCCTTCTGCTTCTCCTGCAGCTGGAGCAGGTACTCGCTCTCCTTGATACGCGCGCGGCCGTGCTGTCCGGGCGGGTACGGGCGACGCTCGAATGCCTGGTCGCCTCCAACGAGGTCGACGCGCAGACGACGCGACTTGCGGGTGATGGGTCCGGTATAACGTGCCATTTTCTTCTACCTATCCTTCCCGCTATACCCGACGCCGCTTGGGCGGACGGCAGCCGTTGTGCGGCTGGGGGGTTACATCGGAAATGGTGCCGACCTCGAGGCCAGCGGCCTGGAGGGAACGGATTGCGGTCTCGCGACCGGATCCCGGTCCCTTGACGAAGACGTCAACCTTCTTGACACCGTGCTCCTGCGCCTTACGGGCAGCGCTCTCAGCAGCAAGCTGAGCGGCGAAGGGAGTCGACTTACGCGAACCCTTGAAGCCGACGTGTCCCGAAGACGCCCAGGAAATGACATTTCCGGCGGGGTCCGTGATGGACACGATGGTGTTGTTGAAGGTGCTCTTGATGTGAGCGGCGCCGTGCGGGATGTTCTTCTTATCCCTGCGACGCGTCTTCTGGGTCTTCTTCGGACCGGTGCTACGTGACTTCGGGGGCATTACTTCGCCTTCTTCTTGCCGGCAATGGTGCGCTTCGGACCCTTACGGGTACGGGCGTTGGTCTTGGTGCGCTGACCACGCACGGGCAGACCACGACGGTGGCGCAGGCCCTGGTAGCAGCCGATCTCGATCTTGCGACGGATGTCGGCCTGAACCTCGCGGCGAAGGTCACCCTCGACCTTGAGCGACTCCTCGATGTACTCGCGGAGCTTTGCCAGGTCCTCGTCCGAGAGGTCCTTGCTCCGGAGATCCGGGCTGACGCCGGTGGCGTCAAGGATTTCCTTGGAGCGGGTACGGCCGATGCCGTAGATGTATGTCAGTGCGATCTCCATGCGCTTTTCGCGAGGAAGATCAACACCAGAGAGACGTGCCATGTTGGCATTTCCTTATCGGTGTGCGGAGGTCTGCTCCCAGCCCTTCCCCTGTGCCTCTTGCCGAGTACCGACGCCCGAAGGCGCAGATGATCTCATCAACTAACTCAGTGGGGCCCCGGCCTCCGTGCCGGGGGTGAACCATTGTCCGACCTTGGCGATCGGTGAACGATCGCGTGGGGTCTCGTCAACAATGGCTGGTACTGGGAGGTCTTCTTTGCTTGTTGCCAAGCAGATCTTCGAAAAGCTAGATCTAGCCCTGACGCTGCTTGTGACGCAGGTTCTCGCAGATCACCATGACTCGACCGTTACGGCGAATCACTTTGCACTTCTCGCAGATCTTCTTGACGCTCGGCTGAACCTTCACGTCTTCTGATCTCCTGTTTTGTCGCAGCCCGCCGCGATGAACCGCGGCAGACATACTTCTCCCTGACCCAGGTCAGGTCCGGGAAGTTCGTTACTTGTAGCGGTAAACGATGCGTCCGCGCGACAAATCGTAGGGCGAGAGCTCTACGACAACGCGATCTTCCGGGAGGATGCGAATGTAGTGCTGACGCATCTTTCCGCTGATGTGGGCGAGGACCTTGTGGCCATTCTCGAGCTCAATGCGGAACATCGCATTGGGCAGCGGCTCGACTACTCGTCCTTCGACCTCGATGGCCCCGTCTTTCTTAGCCATATCCTCCGCGATCCGTTTGGTTTGGCATGCTTCGTGCATCGGCTTCCGTTACATTGGCACGCAATGGAAAGATCGTCGGCAGTTCGAAAGGCCTATCCCGGAGCGATCCGGGCGTAGGCACACGAACTATCGACGCGCATAGCGCACCGCCTAGCCATGTTACGCGATGTAAACGACCAGGCCAAATGCGCCTCCGGTCAGGGTGACGACGCACACCGCTCCCCCATCGAAAAAGTCCCAGCCTCGAAATGAGGCTGGGACTTCTCGAACGTGAATCATGCTCGCTGCCAACACTTGTCAGCGACTGTGTCGACTACTCCGGCCGGAGTGTCAGAATCCGCGGACCGTCTTCGGTCACTGCGACAGTGTGTTCCCAATGCGCCGCACGGGACCCGTCGGTCGTCACAACGGTCCAGTCGTCGTCGAGAATCACCGTGTCGGTGGTGCCGAGCGTGAGCATCGGCTCAATCGCCAGGCACGATCCGACAACCAGTTCAGGACCCTTACCCGGGGCACCTTCATTGGCGAGGAACGGATCCATGTGCATTTCCCGGCCGATTCCGTGTCCGCCGTATCCGTCGACGATGCCGTAGGAACGACCGTGCAACTTCTCGGCGGCATGAGTACCGACCTCGATCGCGTGCGAAACATCCGTCAGACGGTTGCCGGCGATCATTGCCGCGATCCCGGCTTCCATAGAAAGCCGAGTGGCTTCGCTGAGCTCCTGATCGGCGACGCTGATCTCACCGACACCGAACGTCCAAGCGGAGTCACCGTGCCATCCGTCGAGGATCGCGCCACAGTCGATGGAAACCAGGTCGCCTTCAGCCAGGATGTCCTGAGCTGAAGGGATTCCGTGAACGACGCGATCGTTGACCGAAGAGCAGATCGAGCCGGTGAAGCCGTGGTACCCGAGGAACGAGGGCACGGCGCCGGCGTCACGAATGACGGATTCAGCGACCGCGTTCAATTCCAAAGTGCTGACACCGGGCTTCGCCGCAGCGCGAACCGCCACCAGAGCCGAACCCACGATCGCGCCGGCAGCAGCCATCGCGTCGAGTTCGCCCGCGGAGCGGAACGGAACAACCTTGCGTTTGCGCCCGAAGACCATTACTTACCCAACGCTGCCAGTGCGCGAGCGTTGACCTCTTCGACCTCGCCGATCGCGTCGACGGAGACGATGCTGTCCTTGTAGTAGTCGAACAGCGGTGACGTCTCGTCGCGGTAGACCCGGAGTCGGTTGCGAATGACGTCCTCGGTGTCGTCTGCACGACCACGGGCGAGCATACGCTCGACCACGATGTCCTCGTCGACGACGAAGGAGAGGACACCGTCGAGCTTGGTGTCGAGATCCTTCAAGATTCCCTCGAGTGCCTGAGCCTGTTCGACCGAGCGCGGAAATCCGTCGAGAAGGAAACCGTTTGCTGCGTCCGGTTCTGCGACGCGAGCCTTCACCATGTCGTTGGTGATCGAGCTCGGTACGAGTTCGCCGGCGTCGATGTACTTCTTTGCTTCCACACCGAGAGCGGTGGCCTGACCGATGTTCGCGCGGAAGAGATCACCCGTGGAGATATGGGGAACGCCGAACTTCTCGGACAAGATAGCGGCCTGGGTGCCCTTGCCGGCACCGGGAGGACCAAGGAGGACAAGTCTCACTTGAGGAACCCTTCATAGTTACGCTGCATTAGCTGACTCTCGATCTGCTTCACGGTGTCCAGGCCGACGCTGACCATGATCAGCACCGCGGTGCCACCGAACGGCAGGTTCTGCGCGCCGCCGCCGTTCCCGATGTCGAGGAACAGGTTGGGCAGAACAGCAATGGTGCCGAGGTAAATCGCACCCGGAAGGGTGATGCGACTCAGCACGTAGTTGAGGTAGTCCGCGGTCGGCTGACCGGGTCGGATACCGGGGATGAAGCCGCCGAACTTCTTCATCTCGTCGGCGCGCTCTTCGGGATTGAAGGTGATGGCGACGTAGAAGTACGTGAAGAAGACGATCAGGCCGAAGTAGATCGCGATGTACACCGGGTTGGCCGGGTTCACCAGGTAGGTGTTGATGAGGCGCTGCCACCAACTGGGGTCGACCGCTGTACTGGCCGAAGTCAGCTGTGCAATCAAGTTCGGGAGGTACAGCAGTGAAGACGCGAAGATCACCGGGATGACGCCGGCCTGGTTCACCTTCAGAGGCAGGTACGTCGAGGATCCGCCGTACATCTTGCGTCCGACCATCCGCTTCGCGTACTGCACCGGGATACGACGCTGACCCTGCTCGACGAAGACGACACCGGCGATGATCAGCAGCGCTGCGAGGCAGACGAAGGCGAAGACCAGCGGACCACGGCTGTCGAGGATTGCCTTGCCCTCGCTCGGGATACGCGATGCGATACCGGCGAAGATGAGGAGGGACATACCGTTGCCGACGCCACGTTCGGTGATGACCTCGCCGAACCACATGACCATGGCAGCACCGGCAGTCATGACCAGCACGATGATGACAAGACCGAAGATCGACTTGTCGGCGATGATGTCGTCACAGCCCTGGAGCAACTGTCCGCGTGCCGCAAGAGCGACGATGCCGGTCGACTGCAGGATTGCCAGAGCAATGGACAGGTAACGCGTGTACTGCGTCATCTTGGCCTGGCCGGACTGGCCTTCTTTCCGAAGTTCCTCGAACTTCGGAATCACCACGGTCAGGAGCTGCACGATGATGCTCGCCGTGATGTACGGCATGATGCCGATCGCAAAGATCGACATCTGCAGCAGAGCGCCGCCGGAGAACAGGTTGATCAGCGAGTAGATACCTGCTGAGTCACCGGAGTTGGCGATATCGATGCACTGACGCACACGGCCGTAGTCGACACCTGGGGACGGGATGAGAGCGCCGACCCGATACAGAGCCACCAAGCCGAGGGTGAAGAGGATCTTCCGCCTCAGGTCTGGGGTCCTGAGGGCCGAGACGAAGGCGGAAAGCAAAGATCCTCCTGGCACGACGGTAGGGAGACAGATCGTTTTGACCTGTCGAACTTTTGAACTCTAACAGTGAGCATTTGGGAACTAGGCGGGCAGACCACGAAAACCGGGTAAGCCGAAGATACATTTGCCACTCGGTGACCAGAATACTGGCCCGTCCGAGCATGCACGACCAATCTGTGACACGACCTCGTACCTGTGACACGACCTCGTAGACGCCGATGGCCGCACCGCAGCAAACGCTGCGCTGCGGCCATCGGACTAGCTACGCGTGATCACTCACAGCTCGGTGGCGGAACCACCGGCAGCAGCAATCTTTTCCTTGGCGGAACCGGTGAACTTGTCGACGGTCACCTGAACGGCAACTGTCAGTTCGCCGTCGCCCAGAACCTTGACGAGCTGGTTCTTGCGGACTGCGCCCTTGGCGACGAGATCCTCGACCGTGATTGCTCCACCTTCGGGGAACAGACGGGCGATGTCGCCGACATTGACGACCTGGTACTCGACGCGGAACGGGTTCGTGAAGCCCTTGAGCTTGGGCAGACGCATGTGAAGCGGCATCTGTCCACCCTCGAAGCCCACGCGCACGGTGTTACGTGCCTTGGTGCCCTTGGTACCGCGACCTGCGGTCTTACCACGCTTGCCGCCCTCACCGCGTCCAACACGAATCTTGTTGGACTTGGATCCCGGAGCGGGGCGCAGGTGGTGCAGTTTGATGGTCATGGTTAGACCTCCTCAACTGTTACGAGGTGGCGCACCACGTTGATCAGACCGCGGTTCTGTGCGTTGTCCTCACGAACAACGGTCTGACGGATGCCCTTGAGACCCAGCGTGCGCAGAGAATCCTTCTGGTTCTGCTTGGTCCCGATGATGCTCTTGATCTGAGTGACCTTGAGATCTGCCATTACTTCACACTCCCAGCAGCCTGTGCGCGAGCGCGAAGCATGCCGGCGGGTGCAACCTCTTCGAGGGTGAGGCCGCGGCGAGCCGCAACTTCCTCTGGACGCTGCAGACCCTTGAGCGCAGCAACGGTCGCATGCACGACGTTGATGGCGTTGTCGCTACCGAGCGACTTCGACAGGATGTCCGCGATACCAGCGCACTCCAGCACGGCGCGCACAGCGCCACCGGCGATAACACCGGTACCGGGGCTTGCCGGGCGAAGCATGACGATGCCGGCAGCAGCCTCACCCTGAACGGGGTGAGTGATGGTGTTGGCGATCATCGGGACGCGGAAGAAGCTCTTGCGAGCCTCCTCGACACCCTTCTGGATGGCCGCGGGAACTTCCTTGGCCTTTCCGTAGCCGACGCCGACCAGTCCGTTGCCGTCTCCGACGATCACCAGAGCGGTGAAGCTGAAGCGACGACCACCCTTGACGACCTTGGAAACGCGGTTGATCGTGACAACGCGCTCGATGAACTGTGACTTCTCCGCAGCGTTTCCGCCACGGCCACCGTCGCGACGGTCACGGCCGCCACCACGGTTGTCCCCACGAGCGTTGCTGTTGTCACCGCTGTTGGGGCCATTCTGTCCGGCGGGTCCGCTTCCGCCGTCACGCCTTTGACGTCCCGGCATCAGGCTGTCCTTCCGTTGAAAATGTTGGTCATCAGAACTTCAACCCGCCTTCGCGAGCCGCGTCTGCCAGGGCCGCGATGCGACCGTGGTAGCCGTGTCCGCCGTGGTCGAAGACAACTGCTTCCACGCCGGCAGCCTTGGCGCGCTCGGCGATCAGCTGACCGACCTTCGCGCTCGCAGCCTTCTTGTCGCCTTCTGCCACGCGCACGTCTGCTTCGATGGTCGACGCGGAGGCCAGGGTGTGGCCGGCCAGGTCGTCCACGAGCTGGACGTGGATGTGGCGCGAGGACCGGTTGACGACCAAGCGGGGACGCTCGGGCGTGCCGGAGACCTTCTTGCGGAGACGGAAGTGACGACGCGTCTTCGAGAGACGACGCTTGGTGGACGCATCCTTGCCCAGCGGAATCCGCTTGGCTTTCTGGTTTGCAGTCTGGCTCATATCACTTACCCGTCTTTCCGACCTTGCGGCGGATCTGCTCACCCTCGTAACGCACGCCCTTACCCTTGTACGGGTCCGGACGACGGAGACGACGGATGTTGGCCGAGATCTGCCCGACCTTCTGCTTGTCGATGCCGGACACCGAGAACCGGGTGGGCGACTCGACGACGAAGGTGATGCCTTCAGGAGCCTCGATCGGCACCGGGTGGCTGAAGCCGAGCGCGAACTCGAGGTCCTTGCCCTTCAGTGCCACACGGTAACCAACACCGTGGATCTCCATCTTCTTCGTGTAACCCTCGGTGACACCGGTGATGATGTTCGCAACCAGGGTCCGCGACAGACCGTGCAGCGCGCGGCTACGACGCTCGTCGTCGGGGCGCGTGACGCTCAGCGAGCCGTCCTCTGCCTTTTCGATTGCGATGGGCTCGGAGATGGTCAGCGCGAGGGTGCCCTTGGGACCCTTGACGGTGACATCCTGGCCGCTGATCGTGACGTCAACGCCCGCGGGGACGGTGACCGGAATCTTTCCAATACGCGACATTGTGGTGGCCTCCCTTACCAGACGTAGGCGAGGACTTCCCCGCCTACTCCTTGATTGGCCGCCTGGCGATCGGTGAGCAGACCGGACGACGTGGAGATGATGGCCACGCCGAGGCCTCCGAGGACCTTGGGCAGGTTGGTGGACTTCGCGTAAACCCGGAGACCGGGCTTGGAAACGCGACGCACGCCGGCGAGGCTACGCTCGCGGCTGGGACCGTACTTCAGATCGACGATGAGGGTCTTGCCGACCTCTGCGTCTTCGGTACGGAAATCGGAGATGTAGCCCTCGCGCTTGAGGATCTCGGCGATGTTCGCCTTGATCTTCGAGTGGGGAAGCTTCACCTCATCGTGGTACGCCGTGTTGGCGTTGCGCAGACGCGTCAAGAAGTCTGCGATGGGGTCAGTCATGGTCATAGGTCGACCTCGACACCTTTCTCGCTGTGGTTCCCATGCAACACCGGACGAATCCGATCGTGGGCCTCCAGCAATTCGGCTGGGCCGTCCGACTTGTGTCAGACGGCGTAAGTTACCGCACCGAGCTGAACGCATGCGTCAGCCACGGCAACCGCTCTAGTGTAGGGAACTTTGGCGCAGGTGTCCACCGGGATCCCATGTCGCCTCCCCCACTGCCGCCCGAAGGATGCGATCGGGAAGCTATCGACGCACCCCGAAATCTGAACTGCTCGTTCGGCACCGAAGAACGACACCGACGAACGCTGATCGCTTTCAACCAGAGTCGCAGCGGGGCAGTTCTTTTCAGGATCGGCACGATTCACATCTCGATGAAAACCACGAATGGGCGTGGGTTCCAAAGGAACCCACGCCCATTCACATGCGTGGTGTGACGAAGCCCGAGGGCCTCAGATCACCAAGAGCTCTTGCGAACTCCGGGAAGCTCGCCGGCGTGAGCCATCTCGCGAACGCAGATACGGCACAAGCCGAACTTGCGGAACACCGAGTGCGGGCGACCGCACCGCTGGCAGCGGGTGTAGGCGCGAACCGCGAACTTGGGCTTCTTGTTGGCCTTGTTGACCAATGCCTTCTTAGCCATGCGCTCAGTTCTCCTTGAACGGGAAGCCGAGGTGCTTGAGCAGTGCACGGCCTTCTTCGTTGTTGGTTGCGGTGGTCACGACGGTGATGTCCATGCCGCGGGGGCGATCGATCTTGTCCACGTCGATCTCGTGGAACATCGACTGCTCGTTGAGGCCGAACGTGTAGTTGCCGTTGCCGTCGAACTGGTTGCCCGAGAGACCACGGAAGTCGCGGATACGGGGCAGAGCGACAGACACGAGGCGGTCCAGGAACTCCCACATGCGGTCACCACGGAGGGTGACGCGTGCACCGATGGGCATACCTTCGCGGAGCTTGAACTGCGCGATGGACTTACGTGCCTTGCGGATCTCGGGCTTCTGGCCCGTGATCAGCGACAGGTCATGGACAGCGCCGTTGATCAGCTTGGCGTCACGGGCAGCGTCGCCGACGCCCATGTTGACGACAACCTTGACGACGCCGGGGATCTGCATGACGTTCGAGTAGTCGAACTCGCTGTTGAGCGCGTCCTTGATCTCAGCGCGGTAGCGTGCCTTGAGGCGCGGCTGGACCTTGTTTTCGGTGGAGGTCATGTCAGATGTCCTTCCCGTTCTTCCGGGAAATCCGAACGCGCTTGCCGGACTCTTCGTCGGTGCGGTAGCCCACGCGGGTGGGGTTTCCGTCCGAGTCGACGACTGCAACGTTGGAAACGTGGATCGGGGCTTCCTGCGTGACGATGCCGCCGGAGGATGCTCCGCGCTCGTTCGCGGAAACCGCGGTGTGCTTCTTGATTCGGTTCACGCCTTCGACGAGGACCTTGTCGGTCGCGGGGTAGGCCTGAATGACCTTGCCCTTCGCGCCCTTGTCCTTGCCGGCGATGACCAGAACGGTGTCACCCTTGTGCACCTTCATCACAGCACCTCCGGGGCAAGCGAAACGATCTTCATGAACTTCTTCTCGCGCAGCTCACGGCCGACGGGTCCGAAGATGCGGGTTCCACGGGGATCACTGTCAGCCTTGATGAGCACTGCAGCGTTCTCGTCGAACTTGATGTAGGAACCGTCCGGACGACGGCGCTCCTTGGTCGTGCGAACGATGACGGCCTTGACGACCTCACCCTTCTTGATGTTTCCACCGGGGATTGCGTCCTTGACGGTGGCGACGATGACGTCACCGATCCCGGCGTAGCGACGTGACGAACCGCCGAGAACGCGGATGCAAAGGATTTCCTTGGCACCCGTGTTATCAGCGACGCGAACTCGCGACTCCTGCTGAATCACTTGATCTCCCTAGACCTGGAATTTCGTGCGCAACGGATTACCGACCCGGTGCGCGCGGTCATTGTTGCCACCTGCGTCGTGTCTGAGCTGCAGTCCCACCGACTGACGTCGGGAGACGATCACTGCAAGCACCGTTCGAGCTGCGCACGTGAAGACACACCTCTGCCACAGGCAACCGTTCTATTGTAGGGAAGGGTTCACCGAATACCAAATCAGCCGTACTCGACGCAACTCGAACCCTTCGCCCGGAAAGCCCCGAAAGCCCCCGGAAAGCCGAATGGCCCACTCCCCCAAGGGGAAGCGGGCCATTCGGTGATACTCGATCAGCTCGAGGATTCGATCAGGCTTACTTGGCCTTTTCGAGGACCTCGACCAGACGCCAGTGCTTCGTCGCGGACAGCGGACGGGTTTCCATCAGCTGAACGCGGTCGCCGACGCCGGCAACGCCGTTCTCGTCGTGCGCCTTCACCTTGGTCGTACGGCGGATGATCTTGCCGTAGAGCTTGTGCTTGACGCGGTCTTCGAGCTCGACCACGATCGTCTTTTCCATCTTGTCGGACACGACGTATCCGACACGGACCTTACGGCTCGCGCGCTCTTCTGTGCTCACTGCTTTTTCCTCACTCATGCCGCGTCACCTGCATCCGGACCCACAGCGAGTCCGAGCTCACGCTCACGCAGGACGGTGTAGATGCGCGCGATCTCGTGACGAACGGTGCGCAGTCGTCGGTTGTTGTCCATCTGGCCGGTAGCCATCTGGAAACGAAGGTTGAAAAGCTCTTCCTTCGACTCACGGAGCCGGGTGACCAGCTCGTCTTCACTGAGCTCGCGGAGCTCTGCTGCTGGGGTTCCAGTAGCCATCAGAACTGCTCCTCTCTGGTCACGATCCGGCACTTGCACGGGAGCTTGTGCATCGCGCGGCGCAGGGCCTCACGAGCAATCTCCTCGTTGGGGTATGTCATCTCGAACAGAACGCGTCCGGGCTTGACGTTGGCAATCCACCACTCGGGCGAACCCTTACCGGAACCCATTCGGGTTTCGGCCGGCTTCTTCGTGAGGGGGCGATCCGGGAAGATGTTGATCCAGATCTTGCCGCCACGCTTGATGTGCCGAGTCATGGCGATACGAGCGGACTCGATCTGCCGGTTGGTGATGTAGGCAGGCTCGAGAGCCTGGATGCCGTAGTCACCGAAGGTCACCTGGGTACCGCCCTTGGCGGCACCCGAACGGCTCGGGTGGTGCTGCTTGCGGTGCTTGACCCGCCGTGGGATCAACATGCGTCAGCCCTCCTGATTCTGTTCAGTTGCGGGAGCATCGGCGGTTGCGGTCGCTGCGCGGCCGGCCTCGGTGCTGGTCGCAGTGGTACCGGTGGCACCGGAACGACGCGGACGGCTCGGACGCTCACGACGCGGGCGATCCCCGGCCGGTGCGGCCGTGTTGGCGGCGAGCTCACGCTTGCCACCGACGATGTCGCCCTTGTAGATCCAGACCTTGACGCCGATGCGACCGAAGGTGGTCTTGGCCTCGTAGAGGCCGTAGTCGATGTCCGCACGAAGCGTGTGCAGCGGCACACGGCCTTCGCGGTAGAACTCCGACCGGGACATCTCGGCGCCGCCGAGACGACCGGAGCACTGAACGCGGATTCCCTTGACGTTGGGCTGACGCATGGCCGACTGGATGGCCTTGCGCATTGCACGACGGAAGGCAACGCGGTTCGAGAGCTGCTCGGCCACACCCTGTGCGACGAGCTGTGCTTCAGCTTCTGCGTTCTTGACCTCGAGGATGTTCAGCTGAACCTGCTTGCCGGTCAGCTTCTCGAGCTCGGAGCGGATGCGATCGGCTTCGGCGCCGCGGCGGCCGATGACGATGCCCGGACGTGCAGTGTGGATGTCCACGCGAACACGGTCACGGGTGCGCTCGATTTCGACCTTCGCGATTCCTGCGCGCTCCATGCCGGTGGCGAGGAGCTTACGGATCGCGACGTCTTCCTTGACGTACTCCGCGTACTGCTTGTCTGCGTACCAGCGAGACTTCCAGTCGGTGGTGATGCCGAGACGGAAGCCGTGCGGGTTGATTTTCTGGCCCACTACTGAGCACTTCCCTTCCGGCGATTACGGGTCGATGTTCCGGTCTTCGGCAGGCTCTCCACGATCACGGTGATGTGACTGGTGCGCTTGCGAATACGGAACGCACGTCCCTGTGCACGCGGCTGGAACCGCTTGAGGGTCGCGCCCTCGTCCACGAACGCCGTAGCAACGACAAGCGTGCTGGGGTCGAGGTCGAGGTTGTTCTCGGCGTTGGCTGCTGCGGAGGCGATCACCTTGGCGACCGGCTCGCTCGCTGCCTGCGGCGCGAACTTCAGGATGTTCAGGGCGTCTTCAACCGAGCGCCCGCGGACCAGGTCCACAACTCGACGTGCCTTCATCGGCGTGACGCGAACGTGCTTCGCTACAGCCTTGGCAGTCGGGTTGGCGGTTTCGGTGTTGCTCATCGCCTCTTCGCCTTCCGATCATCCTTGATGTGACCCTTGAACGTGCGGGTCGGTGCAAACTCTCCGAGCTTGTGTCCGACCATGGAGTCGGACACGAACACGG
>NZ_CAURKP010000135.1:0-14500 GCF_963525155.1 uncultured Rhodococcus sp. | reverse complement strand
CATTACTCATCGAGGTTTGGCGAGCTTCACGGCCGAAACTCGTGAGAGGTTCGAGGTCACTCACGACTCTCATGTCTCTCAGTTGGCATCGCCGAGTTTCGACGCTTCCATCTTCGAGTTGACGATGGCATTCAGCGCCTCGGCGCAAGTCGTGATCGTTCCGCCTGCTGTGTACGGTGGCGCCGAATTGGCCGATGTTTTCCGGCGCGAGCAGGTCACTCATGCCACCATTACACCGACCGCGCTGGCGGCGTTGGGTGACAACGGTTTCGAGGCGCTCCGTGTTCTCGATCTGGTGGGCGAGGCCTGCCCGCCGGAGGTCGTCGCGCAATGGGCGCCGGGTCGGAGGCTGCACAACGGCTACGGCCCGACTGAAACCACCGTGCAGGCGAGCGTCAGCGATTCGATGAAACCCGGTGCGGGAGTGAATATCGGCTCGCCGGCAGTGGGCTTCGGCTTCCTGGTGCTGGACGAGCGTTTGCAGCCCGTCCCGGTGGGCGTGCCGGGGGAGTTGTACATCATCGGTCCAGGTATGGCACGTGGGTACCATAATCGGGCGTCGCTCACGTCGGAACGATTTGTCGCGTGCTCGTACGGGTCGCCGGGGCGCCGGATGTACCGCACCGGAGATGTCGTGCGTTGGCGTGAATCCGGCGGTGACAGTGCCAAAATCGTTGGCTCCGGCGATGGAGTGCATCACACGCTCGAATACATCGGGCGCAGCGACTTCCAGGTCAAGGTCCGTGGTTTTCGGATCGAACTCGGGGAAATCGATGCAGTTCTCTCACGCCATCCGTCGGTGGACTTCGCCGCGACTGTCGGCCACACGGGACCGTCGGGTGAAACGGTCCTGGTGTCGTACGTGCGTGCGTCAGCTGCCGACGCCACCGGCACTGACGAGATACGGGCGTACGCAGCCGACCGACTACCCTCGCACATGGTTCCGTCGGCAGTGGTGCTTCTCGAGCGGATTCCGATGACACCGGTGGGCAAGCTCGACCGAAAGGCCTTACCGGAACCCGAATTCGGTTCGGCTGCAGCCGAGTTCCGCGAGCCGGTCACCGACACCGAGCGTGCCGTGGTCGACTCGTTCGTCGAGGTTCTGGGTGTCAGCCGGGTGAGCACTACCGACAGCTTCTTCGACCTGGGCGGGTCCTCCCTGGTGGCCACCCGAATCGTCAGCGCACTGCACTCTCGTTTCCAACGGAGAATCCCGCTTCAGTGGATGTTCCTCGACCCGACACCCGCTGGAATCGCTCGACGCCTCGACATGCCGACAGCCGACGCCGGTATGGAAGAGCTTCTCGCCGTGGTTGTTCCACTGCGGACGAAAGGGACTGGGCGACCGCTGTTCTGTGTGCACCCCGGTATCGGCCTGTCCTGGGGGTACGCCGGCTTGGTGCGGTATCTGCCCGAGGACCGACCGGTGTACGGACTTCAGCTCCCCGCACTCAGCGACGACGGTGACTATCAGTCGATCGAACAGTTAGCCCATCGCTACGTCGAAGAGATGGAGGCCGTTTCGCCGGACGGGCCGTACGACTTGCTCGGTTGGTCCCTCGGCGGAGTCATCGCGCACGCCATGGCCGTCGAATTGCAATCGTCCGGCCGCGACGTCGCCACACTGGCGATGATGGACAGCTACCCCGACAACGGCGATGCCCCTGCGTCAGCCGAACTCGACGTCCGAGACCTACTGCGAGGACTCGGCCTCGAACCCCAGACCGACCGAGATCTGACCTTCGACGAGGCGGCGGCCGTGTTGGCCCGGAGGCTCGGGCCCGAGACGGGAGTCGACGGTCGGGACCTCGAACGGATTGCCCGAGGGTACGAGACTTCACAGAGAATCACGCACCAGTTCGTTCCCCAGGTCTACGAAGGAGATCTGCTGATCTTCCTGGCATCCGGAGAAGACGACACAATTCCGCGCGACAGGTCGCCGCAGGAATGGAGCCCACTCGTGACGGGCCGGATCGTGGAGGTGCCCGTGCGCTGCGAACACAACGAGATGATCGAACCTCCGGCCATGGCGGTCATCGGACCGGAGCTCGCCCGGGTGCTCTCGATGTTTTCCGGATACTCCGAACGGGCATGACAACTTCAAGCCACCAAGCCGCACGCCCGCGAAGCGAGCGCCACCGAGCTGTTGCCGGGCACCGCAATCGAGCACGAGGAGCGGCAATGAGAAGAATCGGACGTACTCGGGCAATGCTTGTCGTCGCACTCGTCGCGTGGACGGGACTGTTCGGCGAAGCAGCGTTGGCCTCGGCTGACCCGGCCCCGACATCCCCTTCAGGCGGTTCAGCTCTCGATCACGTCGAGGAGATCAACGCCCGTCAGCTGACTATGTACGTCTACTCGGCTGCGATGGACAAGGTGATTCCGCTCGAGGTGATTCGGCCGGCAGACACGAGTGCGCCCCGGCCGACCCTCTATCTACTCAATGGCGCCGGCGGAGGCGAGGACACGGCGACGTGGCAGACACGGACAGACGTCGTCGACTTCTTCGGCGACAAGAACGTCAACGTCGTCAACCCGATCGGCGGTGCCTACAGCTACTACACCGACTGGGAGAAGCCCGATCCTGTTCTCGGACTGAACAAGTGGACCACATTTCTCACCCAGGAGTTGCCACCGATCGTCGATGCCACGCTCGGGACTACGGGTACGAATGCCGTTGCCGGATTGTCGATGGCAGGTACCTCGGTTCTGAGCCTGGCCGAGGCGGCGCCATCCGTTTACCGTGCCGTCGGTGCTTTCAGCGGGTGTGCCGAGACGAGTACTCAACCCGGTCAGGACTACGTGAGATTCGTGGTCGGATTCCGCGGCGGCAACGTGGACAACATGTGGGGTCCTCCCGGCGGTCCGGGCTGGGTAGCCAACGATCCTGTGGTCAACGCCGAGAGATTGCGGGGGGTCGACCTCTACATCAGCAATGGATCGGGCCGAGAATCTGGGCGGACCGATGGTCAACGGCGACCTCGGCGTTCTGGCGAACCAGGTGATCGTGGGTGGAGTCATCGAGGCCGGGACGAACCAGTGCACCCAGCGTTTGGCCGAGCGGCTCGACTCCTTGGGCATCCCGGCCACCTATGATTTCCGGGCAACTGGCACTCACTCTTGGGGTTACTGGCAGGACGATCTTCACAACTCGTGGTCGATGATTGCCGCGTCGATCGGTGCGCGTTAGCCGGCGAACCCTGGGGTCGGTGGCTGAGTTGTTTCTCACTCCGGGACACTCTTGCCGAACCTAGCCGACCGAACTGCAGGTCAGCGGCGTTATAGTCGCCTCATGAGTTCAGAAACACTCGCTCCCCTCGACACCGACGTACTTGCGCGCAGGTTTGCGTGCCTGGGTGATCCGACGCGGCTGCGAGTGCTCCGACTTGCTGCCGGCGGTCCGATCGACGTCGACACGATTGCACACGCCGCATCACTCGAGCCGTCGGCGTTGAGTGCCCACCTCGAGGCCTTGATCGAGGTCGGTTTTGTCGAGGCTTCGGTGCGTGAAGGCACTTCGGTTGTCAGTGTTGCCGGAACGGCATACTCCGATCTGATGGCAGCGGCCGCCGTCGTGGCTGCTCGTGGTCCGGTCGAAGACACACTGGGAGTTCTTCCCGATGACGTGGTGGTGCGCCGCATGGAATCCGGCGACTGGGATGCCGTCCGCTCGATCTACCGCGAAGGAATCGACACCGGAACCGCGACGTTCACCACCTCGGTGCCATCCGCCGAGAAGCTCGACGCGCAATGGTTACCCGATCATCGATGGGTGGCCGAGATCGACGGCCGCGTCGAAGGCTGGGCGAGCCTCAGCCCGGTGTCCTCGCGAGACTGCTACCGCGGGGTCGCCGAGAACTCCATCTACATCGGTAGCGGCGCTCGCGGGCGCGGCGTGGGCAAGCTGCTGCTTCGCCGACAGGTGCAAGCCGCCGACGCCAGTGAGATCTGGACAGTGCAGTCGTCGATTTTCCCGGAGAACCGGGCAAGCGTCGCCTTGCATCAGGCCGTCGGATTCCGAGTCGTCGGCACTCGGTCGCGTATCGCTCAACTGGGTGGGCGGTGGCGTGACACGTTGTTCCTCGAACGTCGCAGCGAGGACGCTGACATCTGAGAAGAGACGCTCAGCCCTTGGCAGCGCTGATTCCCGCGCGTCGCCCGTAGAAGCTGCCGTCTCCGAGGGACGTTCCGGAGGCATACCCTCCAGCGCAGACACCGGCGGTGCATCGTCCAGCGGCAAACAGACCCGGGATCGGTTCGCCGGAGACGTGCATGACCTCCGAGTTGATCGACGTGCGCAGACCGCCGAGCGTGAAACCGGCGGTGAAATTGCGAAGATCGAGCGCAGCGACGGGTGAGCCGATCGGCTTGACCCACTCCTTCTTCTTTCCCAGTACCGGGTCCTCACCACGCGCGGCGTGGCGGTTGTAGACCTCTACGGTCGACTGGAGGGTGCCTTCCGGCAGACCCATGTCGGATTCGAGTTCCTCGACGGTCTCGGCCACCCACTTGGGCTGGAATCTGAAGAACGGTGTGGAACTGTCGGCGGCGCAGCCCTCTTCGTAGGAAGCTTCGTCGATGATCAGGTAGGCCTGATTCTCGTTGCGCAGCAGCGTCTCCTGGCCGATTCGTCCCGGGTACGTGTCCTCGTTGACGTAGCGCTGGCCGCGTCCGTTGACGAGAATGCCGCGGATCATCAACTGGGGGTCGCCGAAGAATGCGACCTCGGTGGCGTCCATGTGCGCGAGGTCGGCCCCGAGAGCCTGCGCCATCTGGATGGACTTTCCGTCGTGCTCTTCGATAGCCGCACCGGGGCGCCCGATCAGCCGTGGGGCGTACGACTGGATCATCGCTTCGTTGTAGGCGAAGCTTCCCGTCGCCAGTACGACACCCGTGCGTGCTCGAACTGCCACTTCCTTGCCGTACTGCTTGGCGATGATGCCGACCACTCGATCTCCGTCGACGACCAGGCGCTGGACTCGCATGTCGTATTCTGCTCGTACGCCGAGGCTTTCGGCTGTCTCGATCAGTGGCTTCATCAACATGAAACCACCGCCCTTCTCCCCGGTGCGCTTGCCGCTCATCTGTGGAACGTGCCCGCGAGGGGCCGGTGTCGCGATCGTGTTGAACGGTGCCGAGTTCTCGCCGCCGGAATACATGAGTCCGTCGTCGAAGGGTGTTTCCCAGCCGGGTTGGCCGTAGAAACTCTTCTTGAACGGCACACCGTTGTCGACGAGCCAGTTGTAGTGCTCGACGCTGCCTTCGCAGTAGTCGGTGATCTTCTCCTCGTCGGCGCCGGGACCGAGTGCGGCCATCATGAACGATTTCATGTTGGCGGGGGAGTCCTCGAACCCGAGTGCCTGCTGCAACGGGGTCCCGCCGCCCAGATAGATGAATCCGCCTGCCAGCGCCGCAGCGCCGCCCCAGCCGCTCGTGCGCTCGAGCACCAACACGTCGGCGCCCGCTCGCGCGGCCTCGATCGAAGCACTCACTCCGGCAATGCCGTAGCCGGCGACGACGACGTCAGCCTCGAAGTGCCACTGCTCGATGTTTGCGGAGGACTGCGGACGGATTGAGCTGGCCTCGGCCATGGATTCGGATCCTTCGTTCTTCTGGTTGGTTGGTGGGGGAATCGGTGGGTGTGATCGATGCCCTGATGGCAGTATCTCGACCGAAAGTCAGTCGGTGTCCGTTTTCGCGGAATCGGCCGCGGCCTTCTCCTTGGCGCGCGCGGCTTTACGTCTGTCGGCCTTCACGGCGATCAGCGCATTGTTGAGCCCGGTGGCCAGCGGCCAGCCGACGTAGTGGCACAGGAAGATTGCGGCCTCTTCGAACTGCTGCTCGGTCAACTCCTCGTTGTGGAGAGCAGCGTTGATCTGGATCTTCGCCACATCGTTCTGCCCCTGGGCGGTGATGGCACCGATCAGGAGTAGTCGTCGATCACGTACCGACAGTCCCGGTCGCGTCCAGATGTCGGCAAAGAGGTGGTCGGCGGTGACCGCGAAGAAGTCGCCGGGAACGTCGGCGGGAAGCTCCCAGCCGTACACCTCGTTCATCTTCGCGACGCCACGAGCACGGGCCTCGGAGATGCGGCTTTCGTCGGTTCCACCGGCATCGGTCATGTGAGTGGTGTCGGTCATGCGTGCTCCCGAGTAGTAGATGCCGTCGAAGGTTCGGCCGGCCTGTCTTCGCTGTCATTCCCGACGCCCAGACCGGCACCGAGTCCGGCGAGCGCAAGGTGCGCGAGCGGCAGGTCGAGATTCAGCCGATCACCGAGGTCGATGGCCAAGGCCAAGTCCTTCTCCCCGAGATTGCGAACATGCCGCAGTATCGAGAACCACGGGTCGTCCTCCGAGACCGGTGCGGTGGTGTCGCGGAGCATGATCGCGCCCGCGCCACCGGTGATCGCATCGGTGTGCCTGACGACCTTTCCGAGCGTGCGGAGATCGAGTCCTGCTGCTTCGGCGAGTCGCGCGGCCTCGGTCGTGGCGGTGAACGAGACGAAGTGAAGAAGGTTGCGTGCGAGCTTCATTCGCGTTCCCGCGCCGACGTCACCGGCGTGAACCACCAGCTCGGCCCAGGATCCGAAGGGCTCGCGGACGGCTCCGAACGCCTCGTCGGAGCCGCCGATCATCACTGCCAGCCTGCCCTGCGCTGCGCCGCCGGCACCGCCACTGATCGGCGCGTCGACCAGCAGAACACCACGCTGTTGACAGATGTCAGCGAGTTCCACCGCCGTGGTGTCCGAGATAGTGGAGTGAATCGCGACGACAGTGCCTGGCTGTGCGGTCGACAGAATCCCGTGCAGCCCGCACACAACCTCGCGTACCTGCGCGTCGTCGAGCACCGTGACGGAGATGATGCTCGCCTGCGCTGCAACGTCGGCGGGCGTCGATGCTGCGCTCGCGCCCGCAGCGGTGAACGGTTCGAGCGCTTCTGCGCGGGCATCACACACCACCAGTCCGCCCGGCCAGTCCAGGAGGCGCTGCGCCATCGGCGCGCCCATGTTGCCTAGGCCGATGTATCCCAGTCTGGTTTTCGAAGCGCTGGCTTTCGGCGCCGATTCCGTCATGACCGGTACACCTGGCCTCCGTCGACGTTGAAGATCTGCCCGGTCACCCAGCCTGCGTCGTCGGAGAGAAGGAACAGGCACATGCCGACGAGATCCTCCGGCGTTCCCATGCGCTGCAACGGGATTCGCTTCACCATGTCCTTGACGATGTTGCCGGGGGTGACGGTTCGAGTCGCCTCCGTGTCGATGGGACCGGGAGCGATGGCGTTGATCCGGATGTTCGACCAGCCGAGTTCGGTCGCGAGTTGTTGTGTCAGGCTGTTGACACCGGCTTTCGCGAGTCCGTAGTAGTTCGAGTACAGCCAGGCTGCTGTGGAGGACTGGTTGACGATCGAACCGCCCTTCGCTCGCATATGAGGTACGACCGCCCGGCACACGTGCAGTGCGCCGTCCATGTTGACGCTCATGAACTTTCGGTAGTAGTCCCAGTCCACCGTCAACAGGGAATCGATCTTCATTCCGCCGTAGATGGCAGCGTTGTTCACCAGATGCTCGATGCTGCCGAACTGCTCGATCGTGAAGTCGGCAAGTGCCGCAGTCGACTCCCCGTCGGCGACGTCGACGTCCTTGAACACGGCACTTCCACCGTCTGCCGTGATCTGCTTGGCGACAGCTTCACCGAGTTCGCGATTGAGGTCCGCCACGACCACGTTGGCCCCCTCCGCGGCCAGAGCGCGGGCATACGCCTCTCCGATACCCTGCGCTGCTCCGGTGACTATCGCGGTGCGACCGTCGAAACGTCCCATGTCGACCTACTTTCGTGGTGATGATCCTGTGGTGAGGGTGTGGAATGTCAGGAAGGTGAAGCGACGAGCTTGGTTTCGAGGTATTCCTCGAAACCCGCGAGGCCCATTTCGCGGCCGATCCCGGATTGTTTGTAGCCGCCGAACGGTGCGTCGGCCGAATACCAGACGCCGCCGTTGACGCTCAGCGTTCCGGTTCTGACACCGGCAACGACGTGCGCGACGCGATCGGGATCGGTGCCCCACACCGACCCGGACAGGCCGTAGGGGGAATCGTTGGCAATCCGGATAGCGTCGTCGTCGTTGTCGTACGGAAGGATCACGAGGACGGGCCCGAAAATCTCCTCCTGCGCTACGCGAGACGAGTTGTCCAGCCCGGCAATGAGAGTGGGTTCGACGAAGAAACCCCTCTCGCGATCGTCGGGACGGCCCCCACCCGTCACGATCGTGCCGCCCTCTTCGACCGCGAGGGTGAGGTAGCTCTCCACCCTGGCGCGCTGGCGCGCCGAGATGACCGGGCCACACACCGTTCCGCGCGCGCTGGGGTCGCCGGCTCGGATACCCGCCATCGCGGCAGATGCCGCGGCCAGAGCATCGTCGTACCGAGCGCGCGGCACCAGAAGTCTGGTACTGAGCGCGCATCCCTGACCGGCATGAACGCAGACGGAGAACGCGGCAACCGAGCATGCACCTTTGATGTCCGCATCGTCGAGGACGATGAATGCGGACTTACCCCCGAGTTCGAGGAAGACCTTCTTGAGAGTTTGCGCGGCCGTGGCCATCACTGTGCGTCCGGTGGCGGTGGAACCGGTGAAGGACACGAGATCGACGCGCGGATCGCTGCACAGCTGCGCGCCTAGGGAGTGATCCGTCGACGTCACGACGTTGACTACGCCGGCCGGGATCTCGGTCTCTTCTGCAATCACCTTGGCGACCAGCGCGGCGCACCAGGGCGTGTCCGGCGCGGGTTTGAGAACGATGGTGTTGCCGGCTGCGAGGGCGGGACCGAGCTTGGCGAAATTGATCTGGTGCGGAAAGTTCCACGGTGTGATTGCGCCGACGACGCCGACGGCTTCCTTGAGAAGTCGGCGATGGGTCGGAATCCCCATGGGAGACGCGTGCCCGAGATCTTGTTCCCACGAATAGGTTTCGATCAGATCGGCCCAGTAGCGAAGATCTTCGATCGGGCCTTCGAGCTGCGGACCGCTCGTCAGCATGACCGGTGCGCCGACCTCGGCGACGGTGATCTCACGCAACTCCTCGATGTGGGACTGGAGTGCATCGCACAGTTGGCGCAGGCAGTGAGCGCGAAACCCGTGATCGCGTGCCCATTCGGTGTCGTCGAACGCACGGCGCGCAGCGGCGATGGCCGCGTCCATGTCCGCGGCGGTGCCTTCGGCCGCACGGCCGATCAGTTCCTCGGTCGCCGGGTTGAAAACTTCGAAGGTTCCGCCGGATCCGGGAACCAGCTTTCCGTCGACGAGAAGTGCAGAACTGTCTGCGGGTCGAAGCGTCATAGCGCAAACCCTCTCTTTCTGGACATGTGTCTGGACTCTAGTTCACACTTGTGGTTGAGGCAATGCTTTTTGGGGCATAAGAGATTTCGAGAGCCCAGCGGTCTCGAGAGGGTCTCGGATCTGCTTCGACGAAAAGCGCCTCGTGTCCGGTGCGGCGCCGCTACGGTTCACCGCACATTCACAACCACGTCTTCACATCCACAGGAGAGAGGTCGAAATGAACAGAGTTGACGGAAAAGTGGTGTTGGTGACCGGCGCTGCTCGAGGTCAGGGGCGCAGTCACGCCGTCCGTCTCGCGCAGGAGGGCGCGCACATCATCGCCTTCGATCTGTGCGCAGACATCGCCAGCAACGAATACCCGCTCGCCAGTCCAGCCGATCTGGAGGAAACCGCTCGCCTGGTGAAAGAGGCCGGGCAGCAGGTGGTGACGGCGCGTGTCGACGTCCGTGATCGCGCCGGACTCGAAACAGCACTTGCCGAGGCGGTAGGGCAGTTGGGCGGATTGCATGTCGTCGTGGCGAACGCCGGTATCTGTCCGCTGGGCAAACACGTGTCGACCGCCGGTTTCGTCGACGCCTTCGATGTGAACTTTCTCGGTGTTGTCAATACAGTGCACGCGTCGATGGAATACCTCGGCGAAGGGGGTTCGATCATCGCGATCGGCTCTGTTGCCGGTCTGGTGCCGCAGACCGGATTCAACGGGCAACAGGCGCTCCAGGGTCCGGGTGGCGACGGATACGGCCTGGCCAAGAAGCTGATTCAGGCCTACACCAGTTCGTTGGCGCTGACCCTCGGGCCGAGTTCCATTCGCGTCAACGCGATTCATCCGACCAATGTGAACACCGACATGTTGCAGAGCATGCCGATGTACCGGACGTTCCGTCCCGACCTCGAGAATCCGACCGCCGAGGATGCGGCTGTGACGTTCCCGTTCATGCAGGCGATGCCGACCCCGTGGGTCGAACCCGCGGACATCTCGCATGCAGTCGTGTACCTGTCCTCGGACGAGTCGCGATTCGTCACCGGCCAGCAACTGCGCGTGGACGCTGGTGCCGGGATGAAGATCGGTCTGTAGTAGAACTTTTCGCGTCGCTGCTGCCTGTTCGTGGTGAATTTTCCAAGTTTCCCCATTTCGTTGCCCTGGACAGGACGCTGTAGTAACGTCCAGACACGTGTCCAGCAAACGGGGCGATTCAAGTGGCGGGGGATCGATTGTCTACGAATCCACTCGCAGGCGCCTCACGGGCAAACAGGCGGAAACTGTGGCCAGGCTTGCCGAAGCAACAGTGAAAGTTCTACGCAAACAAGAGTTTTCCGGACTGACTGTCCGTTCGGTTGCGGCCGAAGCGGGCGTAGGAACTGCGACCGCCTACACGTATTTCGCGTCCAAGGAGCATCTCGTCGCAGAGGTTTTCTGGCGAAGACTTCAGAACTCGTCGGCGCCTGATGGCTCAGGGTTGGATCGCACCGCGCACGTGCTGTCTGTACTTCGAAATATCGCGCTGCTTCTCGCGGACGAACCGGAGGTATCGGCCGCCGTGACCAATGCACTGCTCGGATCCGACCCTGAAGTGGAACATCTTCGCGGCCGGATCGGGCTCGAGATCCATCAACGACTCGCCTCGGCGTTGGATCCGAATGGCGAACCCGAAGTGTTGGAAGCGCTCGAAATGCTTTATGCCGGGGCGCTTCTGCGGGCAGGGATCGGCTACGGAACCTACGCGCAAATCGCTGGACGCCTCGAGGCCTCAGCTCTACTGATCCTGGAGAAATCATGACAGAAGCTTTGATCGATCCGGTGGTCTTCAATCCGTACGACTACCACTTTCACGACGATCCGTATCCGACGTACAAGCGTCTGCGCGAAGAATCACCCCTGTATCACAATCCGGACGTGGGCTTTTGGGCATTGTCGCGATATGCGGACGTGGTCGACGGATTCAAGGACAACAAGCGTCTGTCGAGCGCAAACGGAGTATCACTCGACCCCGCTGCATACGGTCCACACGCGCATTACGTGATGTCGTTTCTCGCTATGGATGATCCCCGCCATATGCGGTTGCGCCAGTTGGTTTCTCGCGGATTCACACCGCGGCGTGTTGCGGAGCTCGACGCCCGGATACTCGAACTGACGAAGCAACATCTGATACCCGCGCTGGGCGCGGGGGAGTTCGACTGGATTACGGAGGTGGCGGGAAAGCTGCCGATGGACGTCATCTCCGAACTCATGGGTGTCCCCGAACCCGACCGAGCCGAACTGCGGCGCAAGGCGGATCTGGTGGTGCATCGAGAGGCGGGTGTTCTCGACGTGCCGCAACCTGCGGTGGAGGCTTCGATCAGTTTGATGGGCTACTACAAGGAGATGATCGCGCAGCGTCGCCGATCGCGGACGGACGATCTGACCTCGGCCTTGCTCGACGCCGAGATCGACGGAGACAAGCTTTCGGACCAGGAGATCCTCGGATTCATGTTTCTGATGGTCGTGGCCGGAAACGAGACCACGACCAAGCTTCTCGGAAACGCTCTGTACTGGGGTTCGCACCACCGCGAGCAGATCGCACCGGTCCTCGACGATCCCGAACGAGCCTCGGAATGGGTGGAAGAGACTCTTCGCTACGACACGTCGAGTCAGATCGTGGCTCGGACTTCGGTTGTCGACCTCGAATACCACGGGCGCACGATTCCGGCGGGGGAGAAGGTCCTGCTCCTGATCGGATCGGCCAACCGAGACGCCGACGTCTTCGACGATGCCGACAGCTTCCAGATCGGCCGGAGTTCGTCGGGCAAACTCGCGAGTTTCGGTGGTGGCGTGCACTTCTGCCTCGGTGCCCACCTTGCCAAGCTCGAAGCCAAGATCGCCCTGGCGGAGTTCGGGCGTCGGGTCAGCGACTACGAAGTCGTCGAGTCCGGAATCGAGCGTGTTCATTCGACAAATGTCCGGGGCTTTGCGGCCCTGCCGGTGAAAGTGCAGGTGCGCTGATGCCTCGTTTCGAACCCAATCCTGTTCGCCGGCCGGCACTGATCAGTGGTGCGTCGTCGGGAATCGGCACAGCCACCGCGTATGCCCTGGCCGAACTCGGGCATCCGGTTGCACTCGGTGCGCGTCGAGTCGCCGAATGCGAAGCCATCGCCGAGAAGATCCGCAGCAACGGTGGTGAAGCGTTCGCCCACTTCCTCGACGTCACGGACGGTGATTCGGTCGACGGGTTCGTCTCGGCCGCAGAGGCAGTCCACGGCCCCGCGGAAATCGTCGTCTCCGGTGCCGGAGACCTCGAATTCGGGGCTGCGGACGAGATGAATCCTGAGGCGTTTCTACGGCAGATCCAAGTTCACCTCGTCGGTGCGCAGCGATTGGCGCATCGTGTTCTCCCCGGTATGAGGCAACGACAGCGCGGTGACTTCGTACTGATCGGCTCGGATTGTGCCGAGCGCCAGCGTCCACTCATGGGTGCGTACGACGCAGCGAAGGCCGGGCTCGAGGCAATGGGGCGTCAGATGCGAATGGAGCTCGAGGGAACAGGCATTCGCGCGTCGATCGTGCGACCCGGGCCGACACTGACCGGCATGGGGATGGACACGACGCCGGAGATCATCGGACCGGTCGGGGAATCGTGGAGCAAGTGGGGGTTCGCCCGCCATGGTTACTTTCTGCGCGCCTCGGACATCGCCAATGCCATCGTCGCCGTTGTGTCGGCGCCGCGAGGAGCACACATCGTGCTCGTCGAAGTTCAGCCCGAGGCGCCACTGGACAAACTTCCCACTGCGAACTCACAGGAGACGACATGACGCACGGAGTGCAAGAGACGTCGCGAACACTGCCAGAGCCGCCGCGGGTGTCCGGCGGGGATCTCCCGCACGGGCATCTCGAGGAACTGCGAACCGACCCGATAGCGCTCATGCGCCGGGTGCGTGAGGAATGTGGTGACGTCGGCGCCTTTCAACTTGCCGACCGCACAGTGATCTTGCTGTCCGGAGCCGAGGCAAACGAGTTCTTCTTCCGCTCCACCGACGAGGATCTCGACCAACAAGCGGCTTACCCCTTCATGAAGCCGATATTCGGTGAAGGCGTCGTCTTCGACGCCAGCCCGGAGCGGCGTAAAGAGATGCTGCACAACTCGGCTCTGCGCGGCGAACAGATGCGCGGGCACGCCGCCACGATCGGCCGCGAAGTCGAGGCGATGGTCGCGCAGTGGGGAGACGAAGGCGAGATCGATCTGCTCGACTTCTTCGCCGAGCTGACCATCTATACCTCGTCGGCGTGCCTGATCGGCAAGAAGTTCCGCGACGAACTGGATGATAGCTTCGCCAAGCTGTATCACGAGCTCGAACAGGGAACGGATGCATTGGCTTTCGTGGATCCGTACGCGCCGATCGAGAGTTTCCGCCGCCGCGACGAGGCCCGGTTGGCGTTGGTCGCTCTGGTACAGGACATCATGAACGGGCGCATCGCGAATCCTCCGCAGGGCAAGGATGACCGCGACATGTTGGACGTGTTGGTCTCGGTCAAGGACGAGAACGGCGACCTCCGGTTCAGTGCCGACGAGATCACCGGAATCTTCATCTCGATGATGTTCGCCGGCCACCATACGACTTCCGGCACGGCAGCGTGGTCGCTGATCGAGATGTTGCGGCATCCCGACACCATGACGGACGTCGTCGACGAACTCGACAATCTGTACTCCGACGGCGCCGACATCAGTTTTCATGCCCTGCGCCAGATTCCGGTTCTCGAGGCTGTGGTCAAGGAAACCCTTCGACTGCATCCGCCGTTGATCATCCTGTTGCGGGTGGCACGTGGAGATTTCGAAGTGGGCGGCTTCGAGATCCGAGAGGGCCATCTTGTCGCCGCGACACCCGCGATCTCCAATCGAATCGCCGAGGACTTTCCCCGGCCGGACACCTTCGATCCCGGGAGGTACATCGACCCGAATCAAGAGGACATCGTCAACCGCTGGACGTGGATTCCGTTCGGAGCCGGCCGACATCGCTGCGTCGGCGCTGCGTTCGCCCAGATGCAGCTCAAAGCGATCTTCTCGATCCTGCTGCGGGACTTCGAGTTCGAGATGGCGCAGCCGTCGCAGTCCTACCGAAACGACCACAGCAAGATGGTCGTCCAGTTGCAGCAGCCGTGCGCGGTGAGGTACCGGCGCCGAACACGTCCCGGGCGT